>JAUNTC010000072.1 GCA_030538915.1 Lachnospiraceae bacterium
GGTAACAAAAAATGCCGTATTTATGCGGTGTTGTGGCGTTTCGCAAACGCCTAAATAGAGTCAAAGAAAAGAGAGGAGATATTTTTATGTTAAATATTGTATTACATGAACCAGAGATACCGGCGAATACCGGAAATATCGGAAGAACCTGTGTGGCTGCGAATGCAAGACTGCATCTTATCGAGCCTTTGGGATTCCGACTGAATGAAAAGAATTTAAAGAGAGCGGGAATGGATTACTGGAAAGATCTTGATGTTACAACTTACATTGATTTCAATGATTTTCTGGAGAAAAATCCAGGTGCCAAAATCTATATGGCAACGACAAAAGCAGAAAAAGTTTATACAGAAGTAGAGTATGAGCCGGACTGCTATATTATGTTTGGAAAAGAAAGTGCAGGAATACCGGAAGAAATCTTAGTAGATCACAGAGAAGATTGTATCCGTATTCCGATGCTTGGAGATATCCGTTCTTTGAACCTTGGGAATTCTGTTGCTATCGTATTATACGAGGCGTTGCGCCAAAATAACTTCCCGGGAATGAATCTGGAAGGACATTTGCATCATTTGCATTGGAATGTCTGAATTATTTGAAAAATTTGTAAAAAAAAATAAATTCCCTGCCAATAAGCGCGCTTGTATACGTATATATACAAATAGTTGTGGACATTTTGGAATTGCGGTATTATAATCAAAACTACAACAAAGTTTTGACGAACATCAGGGAGGTGGTGAGGCAATGGTAGAACAGACCATTAAGACCATTAAGGACACGGAGTGTGAGGCAGATAAGGCCATAAGAGAAGCCGATGCAGCATGTGCCGCGATTCTTGAAGAAGCGGAAGCATCAGCAAGGGGGATAAAACAGGATGCAGAAGCGAAGGCAAAAGAACAAGCACAGTTTACACTTGATGCGGCGAAGAAAGCCGGAGAAGAAGCTGTGAAGGAAGCACTTCAGAAAGTGGAAGAAGAAATTGTTTCGTTAAAGCGAGATGCCGGCGAGAAAGAGGCCGATGCAATAGCAGCAGTTATTGCGCAGCTTGTTTAATCAAGATCTAACCGGAGAAAAAATGTAAAGGAGGGATAGATCTATGGCAGTATTGCAGATGCAAAGAGTCAGTATCTGCGCACTTAAGAAAGACCGCAAGGCTATTTTGGAAAAGCTGCAGGCTCTCGGTGTAATGGAGATGAATCAGATCGCCGATGAAGAAGGCTTTGAAAAAATGGACACATTGAATGCGAAGATGAGCTTTGAAAAGAAAGCACAGCTTACAGAGAATGCGCTTGGCATTCTGGACGTTTATGCGCCGGAGAAGAAGTCAATGTTGTCCGGGTTAGCGGGAAAAGAGCTTATCAGTCAGGATGAGTTCCAGGAAGTTACAGCGAAGAAGGAAGACATTATTGACAAGGCAAACACGATCATCGCAAAGAGCAAAGAGATTGCAGAGACAAAAGCGAACATTGTAAAGCTTGAGAATCGGATTGAAGCACTTGCTCCGTGGCTTTCCCTGGATGCACCGATGAACTATAAAGGCACCAGAGAAACTTCGATGTTACTTGGAACAATGCCTGCCGGTATGAGCGAGGCGGCTGTTTATGAAAAAGCTGCCAATGAGTGTCCGGAAGTGGAAGCGCTGGATGTGCACATCATTTCCGAAGATGCAGATGCCGTATATCTTGCTGTGTTCTGTCTTAAGAAAGAGGCAGAGAAAGTAGAAGATGTTTTAAGAGCAGCAGGATTTGCGAGACCATCGCAGATGTCCAACCAGATCCCGGCAAGGGAGAAAGCGAGCCTGGAGGAAGAAATCCAGAAGCTTAAAAAAGAAATTGAAGTGGCAGAGGAAGAAATCAAAGGATATGCTTCCATAAGAGAAGAACTGAAATTAGTGGGGGATTATTTCAGACTCCGTGCAGAAAAGTATGAAGTACTTGGCACCCTTCCGCAGTCACAGAGAGCATTCGTGATAAGCGGATATGTTGCAGCAAATACGGTTCCGGTTCTCAAAAAAGCAATCGCTGATAGGTACGATTGTGTGATGGATGTGGAAGAGTTAAAAGAAGAGGAAGAACCGCCGGTGGTTTTAAAGAACAATGCCTTTTCCGACAGTGTAGAAGGAGTTTTGGAATCCTACGGACTTCCGCATAAAGGAGAGTTTGATCCAACGACGATCATGTCGTTTTTCTACGTATTCTTCTTTGGTATGATGTTATCTGATGCTGCATATGGAGCGATCATAGCAATCGCATGTTTTGTAGTATTGAAAAAATTCCCACGGATGGGCAAAAGCTTAAGAAAATCCATTAAGATGTTTATGTTCTGCGGATTATCAACGCTCGTGTGGGGGGTTTTATTTGGTGGCTATTTCGGAGACGTTGTTGACGTGGTGGCAAAGACGTTTTTCGACAAAGATATTACGATCAAACCATTATGGTTTGCACCGTTAAACAACCCGATGAAGCTTCTTATCTATTCGATGGCATTTGGACTTGTACATTTATTTGTCGGTCTTGGCATTAAAGGATATATGCTTTTGAAGGACGGAAAAGTTTTAGACTTTTTCTGTGATGTTATTTTGTGGTACGTATTCCTGGCAGGATTATTGTTGATGCTGATCCCGTCTGATATTTTTGCTTCTATTGCACAGGCAAAAATTGTATTTCCACCGTTTGTGAATACGCTCGCAAAAGCCCTTTCCATTATCGGTGCAGTGGGACTTTTACTTATGTCAGGAAGAGAGAGCAAAAATCCGGCTCTTAGACTTGCGCTTGGAGCGTATGATATCTATAACATTACCGGATGGCTCAGTGATGTATTATCTTACTCACGTCTTTTAGCCTTAGGACTTGCAACCGGTGTTATTGCATCTGTTGTAAACCAAATGGGCAGTATGTTTGGAAAAGGCGTGATCGGTGCGATCGGATTCGCTCTTGTGTTCGTGGTGGGACATGCGTTGAATCTGGCCATCAACTTACTCGGTGCATATGTGCACACAAACCGTCTGCAGTTTGTGGAATTCTTTGGAAAATTCTATGAAGGCGGTGGAAAACCATTCGAACCATTCGAATCGGATACGAAATATGTAGATATTAAGGAGGAAACTTTATCATGAGTATTTGGAGTAATTTAGGTTTAGTATATGCGTTACTTGGCGCGGCAGTAGCAGTATTTCTTGCAGGAGCAGGTTCAGCGATCGGTGTTGGTATCGCAGGTCAGGCAGCTTCCGGAGTTGTAACAGAAGACCCGAGCAAATTTGCGAAAGTTCTTATTATGCAGCTTCTTCCTGGTACACAGGGAATTTATGGACTGCTTGTTGGATTCATTACATTATCTAAGATCGGTCTTCTTGGCGGTGGCGCAGCAGACCTTGATCCGAAGACAGGACTTTTGATCCTCGCAGCTTGTCTCCCAATCGGTATCGTTGGATTGATCTCCGGAAAAGCACAGGGACAGACTGCAGCAGCAGCTATCGGAATCGTAGCTAAGAAACCGGAGCAGTTCGGTAAAGCGATGTTGTTCCCTGCAATGGTTGAGACATATGCAATTCTTGCTCTTCTGATCTCTATCCTGGCAGTAACAGCAATTCAGGTATAAGAACGGGAAGGAGCAAAGAAGCGATGACAGGATTAGAAAAAATTAAAAGTCAGATCCTGGATGAAGCGAAAGCGGCAGCAGACAGCAAAGTAGCAGAAGCGAAGGAACAGGCAGGCGAGATCGTTGCGCAGGCTGAAGCAGAAGCGAAGAAGATTTCCGAGACCATTGCAAAAAAATCCGAATTGGAAGCGGCAAATTATAGAGAACGTATTACATCTTCCATTGACCTTCAGAGAAGAACACATCTTCTTGAAGCAAAGCAGGAGATGATAAAGGAAGTGCTTGATAAAGCATATCAGTCTCTGGAATCTATGAATGAGGAGGAGTATTTTGGCGTATTATTAAAATTACTTGCCAAATACACATTGCCGCAGGACGGAGAAATCTTCTTTTCCGCAGAAGATCTCCAGAGAATGTCTGACGATTTTAAAAATGCAGTCGATAAAACTGCGAGAGAAAAAGGCGGAAGCCTGATAATCTCTAAAGAAGAGAGAAAGATTGAGAATGGATTTGTTCTCGCCTATGGCGGTATAGAGGAGAACTGTACTTTACAGGCAATCTTTGACGCGAAGAAAGATGAATTGTCTGATAAAGTGTCTCATATATTATTTGCGTAACGCGTGATAGGAGGAAGTAACATGAGTGAACAGTATACCTACGCGGTTGCGCGCATACGTGCACTGGAAGTGTCTCTGTTTTCGAACAGCACGATCGATCAGCTGATCGCATGTCAGAACTATCAGCAGTGTCTGCAGTTTCTGGAAGAGAAGGGCTGGGGAAGTGCGGATACTTCGAAAGATGCAGAGGCAATACTGACCAGAGAAGAAGAAAAAATCTGGGAAGTGGTAAAAGAACTTTCTATTGATATGGAGAATTTTGCTGTGCTTTCTTATCCAAAGCTTTTCCATAATCTGAAAGCGGCTATCAAAGAAGTATGTACGGAAGAGAAAAATCGGCATATTTTTTATGATGATGTAGCGATCGGCGGGGAAGAGATGCTGGAGATCGTAAGAGAGAAAGCGTTTACCAGACTGCCGGATTATATGCAGCATGTGGCAGCAGAAGCCTATGACACGCTGCTTCATACAAGAGACGGCCAGTTGTGCGATGTGATGATCGACCGGGCGACACTGGATGCAGTATATGCAGCCGGTAAAGCGTCAAAAGCGCAGATCATCCGAGACTATGCAGAATCAACGGTCGCAGTTGCAGATATTAAAATTGCAGTGCGATCACAGAAAACCGCGAAATCCATAGAGTTTATGAAACGGGCCATGGCGGAGTGTGACAGTGTAAGTGTAGACCAGCTTTCTAAAGCGGCACTTGCAGGAAAAGAAGCACTTCGTGACTATCTGATGGGAACTGCTTATGCAGAAGGTGCCCAGGCACTCTTAGAATCGCCATCAGCATTTGAGCGCTGGTGTGATAATAAGATCATCCAGACGATCAGCCCGCAGAAATACAATGCATTTACGATTGGGCCGGTGATTGCCTACGTAATTGCAAGACAGAATGAAATTAAAACGGTACGAATCATTCTTTCTGGTAAGCTTAACGACTTGCCGGATGATTCTATTCGGGAAAGGGTAAGGGAAATGTATGTATAAGATTGCAGTATTAGGCGATTATGACAGCATATACGGCTTCGCTACGTTGGGTCTTGACACATTTCCGGTTACTGCCCAGGAAGAAGCTGCACAGATGCTTCACAAACTGGCTACAGGCGGATATGGAATTATCTATATTACCGAAGCCTGGGCCGCTCAGTTAAAACATGAAATTGCAAGATATCAGGAAGAGATCATTCCGGCAATTATCCAGATTCCAGGAATTTCCGGAAATACAGGAGCCGGAGTAGCAGGCGTTAAGAAGTCTGTGGAAGTGGCTGTTGGATCTGATATTCTATTTTCGCAACAATAAATCAAGAAATGGAGGGTGATTCGTCCAAATGAGTACAGGTACGATTAAAAAAGTAGCAGGACCGCTGGTCATCGCATCCGGGATGCGAGATGCTAACATGCGTGACGTTGTACGTGTTAGCGAAAAGCGTCTGATTGGAGAGATCATCGAGATGCACGGTGATGAGGCATCAATTCAGGTATATGAAGAAACATCAGGATTAGGACCTGGGGAACCGGTAGAATCTACAGGGGCACCAATGTCAGTAGAACTGGGACCTGGTCTGATCACAAGTATTTATGACGGTATCCAGCGTCCACTGGATGATATTATGAAAGTTTCAGGAAACAACTTACAGCGTGGTGTGGAAGTTGCATCCCTGAAGAGAGATAAAAAATGGGAATTTGTTCCGGTCGCAAAAGTCGGTGATGAAGTTGGAGCCGGTGATGTATTAGGAACAGTTCAGGAGACTGCAGTAGTAGAACAGAAGATTATGGTTCCTTACGGCATGAGTGGAACGGTTAAGGAAATCAGATCCGGAGAATTCACAGTAGAAGAAGTAGTTGCAGTCTTAGAGACAAAAGACGGAGACAAAGAGCTGACTATGATGCAGAAATGGCCGGTTCGTACAGGACGTCCATATGTGAAGAAGCTGCCTCTGGATGCGCCGCTTGTAACAGGACAGAGAGTTATCGATACATTCTTCCCAATCGCAAAAGGTGGAGTTGCAGCTGTTCCGGGACCTTTCGGAAGCGGTAAAACAGTTATCCAGCATCAGCTTGCAAAATGGGCAGAAGCAGATATCGTAGTTTATATCGGTTGTGGAGAGCGTGGAAATGAGATGACAGACGTTCTGAACGAGTTCCCGGAATTGAAGGACCCGAAGACCGGTCGTTCTTTGATGGAAAGAACCGTTCTTATCGCAAACACATCGGATATGCCTTTCGCAGCTCGTGAGGCTTCTATTTATACAGGTATTACAATCGCAGAGTATTTCCGTGATATGGGATATTCGGTAGCACTTATGGCAGACTCTACATCTCGTTGGGCTGAGGCACTCCGTGAGATGTCAGGACGTCTGGAAGAGATGCCTGGTGAGGAAGGTTATCCGGCATACTTAGGATCACGTCTGGCAGAATTTTATGAGAGAGCCGGACGAGTAGTTTCAATCGGTAAAGATGGAAGAGAAGGTTCTCTTTCCGTAATCGGAGCCGTATCTCCTCCGGGTGGTGATACATCCGAACCGGTATCACAGGCAACCTTACGTATCGTTAAGGTATTCTGGGGACTGGATTCTGCATTGGCGTATAAGAGACATTTCCCGGCCATTAACTGGCTGACCAGTTATTCGTTGTATCTTGACAATATGAAGAGCTGGTTTAACAATACCGTTGCCGAGGACTGGATGAGTGACCGTCAGAGAATGATGAGCCTTCTGACAGAAGAGGCAGCGTTGGAAGAAATTGTACAGATGGTAGGTATGGATGCACTGTCACCGTCTGACCGTCTGAAGATGGAAGCCGCAAGATCCATCCGTGAAGACTTCCTGCATCAGAACTCCTTCCACGAAGTAGATACATACACACCACTTCGCAAGCAGTATCTGATGATGAAGCTTGTACTTGCATTCTATGATCAGGCCATGGAAGCTCTTAATAAGGGAGCATCTATGAAAGAACTGCTTGTAATGGATGTAAGAGAAAAAATCGGTCGTTACAAATATACATTAGCAGAAAATATTGAGACAGAATATGAGAAGATCATGTCAGATCTTAGCAGAGAAGTAGCAGCAACGATCGGGAAGGAGGACTTCTAATTATGCCAAAGGAATATAGAACAATACAAGAAGTTGCCGGACCGCTTATGATGGTAAAAGGTGTTGAAGGCGTCAAATTCGATGAGCTTGGAGAGATTGAGCTTGCAAGCGGAGAAAAGAGACGTTGTAAAGTACTGGAAGTAGATGGAAGCGATGTTGTTGTACAGCTTTATGAAAATGCTGCCGGTATCAATTTAAGTAACAGTAAAGTGCGTTTCCTTGGACGAAGCATGGAGCTTGGCGTATCCGGAGATATGCTTGGCCGTGTATTCGATGGACTGGGTCGTCCAATCGACGATGGACCGGAGATCCTTCCGGAGGAAAGAAGAGATATTAACGGTCTGCCTATGAACCCGGCAGCCCGCGTGTACCCGGAAGAGTTTATCCAGACAGGTGTGTCTGCCATTGACGGACTGAATACACTCGTTCGTGGACAGAAACTTCCGATCTTCTCCTGCTCCGGCCTGCCACATTCACAGCTGGCAGCACAGATCGCAAGACAGGCAAAGGTACGTGGAACAGATGAGAAATTTGCCGTTGTATTTGCTGCAATGGGTATTACATTCGAAGAGTCAAACTACTTTATCGAGTCCTTTAAAGAGACAGGTGCGATCGACAGAACCGTTCTGTTTATCAACCTTGCAAATGACCCGGCAGTAGAGCGTATCGCAACTCCTCGTATGGCACTTACGGCAGCAGAATATTTAGCATTCGAAAAAGACATGCACGTCCTCGTTATTTTGACAGATATTACGAACTACGCAGATGCGCTCCGTGAGATCTCAGCTGCGAAGAAAGAGGTTCCTGGACGTCGTGGATATCCTGGATATATGTACACAGACCTTGCAACAATGTATGAGAGAGCCGGACGTCAGAGAGGCAAAGACGGAAGTATTACGATGATCCCGATCTTAACAATGCCGGAAGATGATAAGACGCATCCAATCCCGGACCTTACCGGATACATTACAGAGGGACAGGTAATCCTAAGCCGTGAGCTGTACCGTAAAGGGTTGCAGCCACCGATCGACGTATTACCTTCTCTTTCACGTCTGAAAGATAAAGGTATCGGCGAAGGAAAGACAAGAGCAGACCACTCCAATACAATGAACCAGTTATTTGCAGCTTACTCTCGTGGTAAAGATGCAAAAGAACTGATGACGATCTTGGGAGAGGCAGCCCTTACAGAGATAGACCTTAAGTATGCAGAATTTGCAGAAGCATTTGAAAAAGAATATGTTTCTCAGGGCTACGATAATGACAGATCGATCGAAGAGACATTGGAAATTGGCTGGAAATTATTGTCTATGCTGCCAAGAGCAGAGCTGAAACGTATCGACGACAAATTCTTAGACCAGTATTACGGAAAACAATAATCAGGTAATGGAAAAGAAGGAGGTAGCGAATGGCATCGAAACAGATCACTCCTACCCGAATGGAACTGACGAAGACGAAGAAGAAACTTGTCACAGCGAGAAGAGGACACAAACTTCTGAAAGATAAACGTGATGAGCTGATGCGTCAGTTTCTGGAGCTGGTAAAGGAGAATATGGCGCTTCGTCAGAAAGTAGAAGCCGGAATCCTCTCTGCAAATAAGAACTTTGTCATAGCCAAAGCCGGAATGGATGAGGCTACGTTGAATACCGCTTTGATGGCACCAAAGCAGGAAGTAAACTTAGAAGTCGGCAATAAGAACGTAATGAGTGTTGAGATTCCTGTATTTGATACGAAAACAAGAACTGCAGATGCAAATGACATTTACTCTTATGGTTTTGCATTTACATCCAGTGATCTGGATGGTGCAGTGGCATCACTGGCGGACATTCTGCCGGATATGTTGAAACTTGCGGAGACAGAGAAAGCATGTCAGCTTATGGCGGCTGAGATCGAAAAGACCAGACGTCGTGTAAATGCATTGGAGCATGTGACAATTCCGGAGGCTCAGGAGACGATCAAGTATATTTCGATGAAGCTGGATGAGAACGAGAGAAGTTCCCAGATTCGTCTGATGAAAGTAAAAGATATGATGCTTGAAGAAGCACATCACTACAGCGAAAGAGCTTAGAATGAAAAGGCGATACAAAAGATGTGTCGCCTTTTCGTTTCGCGTAGAGAATAAGGCGGAACGGAACATCGGCATCATGGAAAAGGGAAGAGATACAAATGAATTTGACGGATTTCAAATACATTATTGAAATAGATAAAAGAGGATCGATTTCACAGACTGCAAAAGAGATTTACATTGCGCAGCCAAACTTAAGCAAAGCAATTAAAAATGTAGAAACAGAATTTGGCATACAGATTTTTAAACGCTCCTCAAAAGGAGTACAGGCGACAAGAGACGGACAGAATTTTCTGGAATATGCCAGAAAAGTCATCCGGGATGTTGATGAGCTAAGGGAACATTATGGAAAAGAACGCAGTGAAAAGCTGACACTTCGATTTTGTGTGCCCCGGGCCAGCTATATTGCGCATGCTTTTGCCGAGTATATCAGCAACCAGGATGACCAGATGGAGATGGATGTGGATTTCCGGGAGACAAGTACGATGACGGCAATCGACAGTATCGGTCAGAATGGATATGATCTTGGAATTATACGGTATCAGCGGAGAAAGCAGGAGGATTACCAATCGCTTCTTCAGCTTCGGAATCTGGAAATGCAGGTGATCAATGAATTTGATTATTTACTTTTGACTTCCACAGACGGAGAACTTGCAGAAAAGGATTTTCAGTCTCCGGGAGAATTATCGGACGGAGTAGAAATCTTACATGGAGATTCCAGGCTCCCGAACGGAGAATATATTGAATTTTACCGGGAAGGAAGGGAAGCCTATCATCCGAAAAAGAAAATATATATTTTTGAAAGAGGAAGTCAGTTTGATATTTTAAGAGAAGTGAAGAACAGTTATATGTGGGTATCTCCGCTGCCGGAAAAGATGCTGGAACGGTATCATCTTGTGCAGAAGGAAGTCGGATTTCTAAGACATAAAATGAGGGATGCACTGATATATAAAAAAGGATATGTGATGAATCAGAAAGAAAAAGAATTTCTTGAGCATCTGATAAGGAAAATTGAAGAAATATAATTGTCTAGAAGAAAGAAGGTGCGCCTGAGGGTGCATCTTTTTTTACTTTATAGGAAAGTTCGCTTTTTGACGATTTATTGAACGAGAATAGCC
>JAUNTC010000073.1 GCA_030538915.1 Lachnospiraceae bacterium
CACAAGCTTTGCGGCTGTTTTATCTCGTATTAACTGTCAAAGATGGGATTATATCAAGTTAAAGGGCAAAAGTAAAGAAGACAGCACCTTTGATGATGCTGTCTTCTAAAAATTATTTTATCTTTTCATCCGATTATTTTTCGTCTTCTTTCACAACTTCGCGGATTGTCTTTGTATCGATTTCTTCTTTCAGATCATTGATAAATGCTGCAAGATCTTTCTGACCTTCATCTCCTGCATAACGGCTTCTTACCGAAACAACGCCAGTCTCTTCTTCTTTTGCACCAACAACGAGCATATAAGGAATCTTCTGCATCTGTGCTTCACGGATCTTGTATCCGATCTTCTCTGCTCTCTGATCAACTTCTGAACGAACACCAGCTGCATACAGTGCATCCTGTACTTTCTGTGCATAGTCCATATATTTATCAGAAATCGGAAGGACTTTTACCTGTACCGGTGCAAGCCATGTAGGGAATGCGCCTGCAAAATGCTCGATCAAAATTCCGATAAATCTTTCAATAGAGCCAAATGCAACTCTGTGGATCATGATCGGTCGATGCTTCTCTCCGTCTGCTCCTGTATATTCCAGTTCGAATCGCTGTGGAAGCTGCATATCTAACTGGATTGTTCCACACTGCCATGTTCTTCCGATAGAATCTGTAAGGTGGAAGTCGATCTTCGGTCCGTAGAATGCTCCATCCCCTTCATTTACAACATAATCAAGTCCAAGGTCATCTAACGCACCTCTTAAACCTTCTGTTGCAAGATTCCAGTCTTCATCACTTCCCATGCTGTTTTCCGGACGTGTAGAAAGCTCTACATGATATTTAAATCCAAACAGGCGATAGACTTCATCGATCAGTCCTGCAACACCTTTGATCTCATCACGGATCTGCTCCGGCATCATAAAGATATGCGCATCATCCTGTGTAAAGCAACGTACACGCATCAGTCCATGTAACTGTCCGGATTTCTCATGACGATGTACTAATCCAAGCTCACCTACACGAAGCGGCAGATCTTTGTAGGAACGTGGCTCTGCTTTGTATACAAGCATTCCACCTGGGCAGTTCATCGGCTTGATCGCAAAATCTTCATCGTCGATAACTGTTGTATACATATTCTCTTTATAGTGATCCCAGTGACCGGATGTCTCCCATAAATGTCTGCTTAAGATGATCGGTGTAGAAACTTCCTGGTAACCGCAACGTTTGTGCAGCTCTCTCCAGTAGTCTAACAGTGTATTTTTTAATACCATTCCCTTTGGAAGGAAGAATGGGAATCCCGGTCCTTCTTCACACATCATGAAAAGTCCAAGCTCTCTTCCAAGTTTTCTATGATCACGCTTTTTCGCTTCTTCCATCATTGTCAGATATTCGTCTAACTGTGCTTTTTTAGGATATGCTACACCGTAGATTCTTGTAAGCATCTTATTCTTCTCATCACCTCTCCAGTAAGCACCTGCAAGGCTTGTAAGTTTAAATGCTTTAACTGCTTTTGTAGACATCAGGTGTGGACCTGCACAAAGGTCTGTAAATTCTCCCTGCTCGTAGAAGCTGATTTCAGAATCTTCCGGAAGATCTTCGATCAATTCCACTTTATATGGTTCCTCTTTTTCTTTAAAGAAAGCAATTGCCTCATCTCTTGATTTAGTAAATCTCTTCAGAGGAAGTGCCTCTTTCACGATTTTCTTCATCTCTTTTTCGATCTTCTCAAGATCCTCTGCAACAAATGCAGTTTCACGGTCTAAATCATAATAAAAACCATTTGCAATCGAAGGTCCGATCGCCAGTTTTGTCTCTGGATACAATCTTTTAACAGCCTGTGCCATAATATGCGCAGCTGTATGGTTGAATGCTCCACTTCCATCTTCAGAATCAAAAGTTAAAATTTCTAATTCGCAGTCTTTGTCAAGAACTGTACGAAGATCTACAATATCTCCATCTACCTTTGCTGATGTTGCAACTCTTGCAAGACCTTCGCTGATTGATTTGGCAATATCAAGAACGGACATTGCCTGTTCGAATTCCATAAGGGATCCATCTTTCAATGTGATTTTCATAATTCGTTTTCTCCTTTTCAAAATATTGGTCACATGTAAAGGCTTTTACTCACCATCCAAAAGAGGTGGGAGTCTTCTCGACTGAGATAAAAAAAGCCCTTACAGTATATAACTGTAAGGGACGAGTATGCTCGCGGTTCCACCCTGTTTGAAACGATCAGTAATATGCAAAATCCTACACCCGATCGAAACCACTCAATTCATGATGATAACGGAATCACCGGACTGTTTTGCAGCCACTCCGAGGTAGTTTTCAGATAGTTCCAAAATAAGAAGCTTACAGCCGATGACTTCTCTCTCTGTCATTTCTTTCCTAACTTACTCGTCTCATCTACGCGTTAAAAATATAATCTACATATGCTTTATATTATAGCATTGTCTTTTCCTTTGTCAAGCCAGAACTTCCACATTGCAGGCACTTCCCGCATCATATAATTCAAAAACAGACTCTTCCTGCAGCCGGCCGAAATCGGATAAACATGGGGATATCCAAGCCTTCTTGCAAGGGCACACGACCGATGCAGATGGAAATTATTGGTCACGATCCCAACTTTTACAATTTCTGGTGTAAACAATCTTTTCGAAAATGCTAGATTTTCCTTTGTTGTAGTGGAAGCTGCCTCTTCTAAAATTCTGTCTTTCTCAATCCCGTGTTCCCAAAGATACACCTGCATGCACTCTGCTTCTGTAATTTCCTCGCCAACTCCCTGACCACCGGAGACGATTACTTTTGTCTGCGGATGGGCTTTCAAATACTCCTCTGCTTTTATAATCCTTCGCTTCAGCGAATCACTTGCCACTCTGCCATTTACATGTGCGCCTAATATAATCAGATACTCACAATCCTCATTTTCTCTGGTAAGCATCGTGCCTATGATAGGCAGACATGTAAGAAATATAAGAAGTATAAATGCCAGGATCATCCAATGTACGATTTCCGGCAAATAGCCTCTTTGCTCCAGATAGGAAAAAGCCAGCAACAGGATTCCTGCTGCCGGCCACATTCTGGAAAATGTAGAATTCCAGCGTCCGCTGGCCAGTCGAATCACCCCGTAGTAGAGGAAGCACGACAAGGCAAGGGCCGGTAAAATTATTTTCCACAACATTTTTTATACTTCTTTCCACTTCCACACGGGCATGGATCGTTACGTCCGATCTTTTTCTCTTTACGGATCGTTGTTGACTCTCTCTGCTCTTTATAAAACTTCTTCAGCTCTTCTTCAGAGTAAATTTCTTTCCACTGCGGAAGCTCATATAACCAGTCTGCTCTGGCTGCTACCATGTTTTTATAGAGCTTTTCTTTATCAAATACAAGACTTACAACTGTATCTTCATCCATTGTCTCGATCGGATTTGGCTCTACAAGACTTTCATCGATTCCATCAAGGAAACCTACCATTGTAAGTACTTCCTGTCCGTATTTTTCTGCAAGCTCTTTTACAGTTCCTTTTACTTCCTCATCCGGATTTGTAAGAAGCTGCTCATAGATCTCTTTCTCAATCTGAAAATAAGTTCCCCAGAAATTCTGAAGCTGTCCTCTGTCAGCGGACTCATCGTATGCAATGTCTCTCCACTGTTCTAATAATGTACGACTCATAGTATGTAATACTCCTTTGTTTCTTAATAATTATTTATTACGATAAATAATATCGTCTCTTCCCGGTCCGTTTGAAACCATTGTGATCGGGTATCCGATCTGTTCTTCTACAAACTCAATGTACTTGCGGCAGTTTTCCGGAAGTTCATCGTAGTTTTTAATTCCACGGATATCACAGTTCCATCCCGGTAATGTCTTAAGAACTGGTTTTGCCTTCTCAAGAAGGTGTGTCGGTGGGAAGTCTGTTGTAACTTCTCCGTTGATTTCATATCCTACACATACCGGAATCTCTTTTAAGTATCCAAGCACATCTAATACAGTAAATGCAACGTCTGTTGTTCCCTGCATACGGCAACCATATTTGGATGCTACACAGTCAAACCATCCCATACGTCTCGGACGTCCGGTTGTAGCTCCGAACTCTCCGCCATCTCCTCCGCGACGTCTAAGCTCATCTGCCTCTTCACCGAAAATCTCACTTACGAATACACCTGCTCCTACTGCACTTGAGTATGCCTTACAAACTGTAACGATTTTCTGGATCTCGTATGGTGGGATACCTGCTCCGATCGCACCGTAACCTGCAAGTGTAGAAGATGATGTTACCATTGGATAAATTCCGTGATCTGGATCCTTCAGTGATCCTAACTGTCCTTCTAAGAGAACGCTCTTTCCTTCTTTTAATGCATTGTGTAAGAAAAGAGAAGTGTCACATACAAATGGCTCAACCATTTTCTTATATTCCATCAGCTCTTCGAACAGTTCATCCGGATTGATGAGTGGTTTGTGATAGAGATGCTCTAAAATAACATTCTTCTGTTCTGCAACTCTTACTACTTTTTCTTTTAATAATTCTTCATCAAATAATTCGCTTACCTGGAATCCGATCTTAGCATATTTATCAGAATAGAACGGAGCGATTCCGGACTTTGTAGAACCGAATGATTTTCCTCCAAGTCTTTCTTCTTCATATGCATCAAAATTCTTGTGGTAAGACATTACCATCTGTGCACGGTCAGATACAAGGATCTTCGGCATCGGAACATCTCTGTCCACGATAGACTGTACTTCCTTAAAAAGTACCGGAATATCTAATGCAACACCATTACCGATGATGCTTGTTGTATGACTATAAAATACCCCTGACGGTAACGTATGAAGGGCAAATTTTCCATAATTGTTAATAATTGTATGTCCTGCGTTGGCTCCTCCCTGGAAACGTACGATAATATCTGCTTCCTCAGCAAGCATATCTGTAATCTTTCCTTTACCTTCGTCTCCCCAGTTCGCACCTACAACTGCTTTAACCATATCAATTCCTCCTGTGTTTATTATCACATATCATTCTTCGTTCAAATGCCCTAAGGCATCATTCAGTATTATACTATATTTCCATGCTTCTGTAAAATCATTTTTTATAAGAAACACTGATTTTGCGCTATTTTTACATTAACGGAGCGACAAGTCGCAACACCTGTCCAACCACTTTCGTAAGCAATGAGCGATTTCTCACTTCCATAAGTGTTACTTTATGACATCTCTTCAATGTTCTCTGGAAATCCTGCTCAATTCTGTCAATTTCTGAATTATTGTAAATAAATGCACCGCATTCAAAATGCAGATACAGACTGCGGTAGTCTAAGTTGATCGTACCTACACTCGCTGTATCATCATCTGCCACAAACACTTTCGCATGAACGAAACCAGGAACGTACTCATAAATCTGTACTCCCCCTTCGATCAGTTCCTTGTAGTATGTTTTTGCAACGGCAAATGCATACCATTTATCCGGAATATGAGGCATAATGATGCATACCTCCACCCCGCTTTTTGCAACCCGCGTCAGTGTCGTGATCATCTCATTATCCAAGATAAGATAAGGTGTCATAATATGCACATATTTTCTTGCATGATTTAAAATGTGGAAATATACTTCTTCTCCCACATTTTCATCGTCATACGGGCTGTCTGCATATGGAATGACATACCCGAATTCCCTGTGTAATCCCTGACGCTTCGGTGTTAGATAGCGTCTGTAATTTTCCGAATAATGCTCATCCACGTTCCACATTTCAAGAAACATCATCGTAAAACTCTGGACCGCATCTCCTTTCATCATGATAGCCGTATCTTTCCAGTGTCCAAAACGTTTCTTACGATTAATGTATTCATCACCGATGTTGATACCACCGGTAAATCCTACTTTTCCATCAATGACACAGATTTTTCTGTGATCTCGGTTGTTCTGTGTCGTCGATAAAAATGGCTTCACAGCATTCGCCATCTTGCAATGAATGCCGTAATGCTTTAATTTCTCCGGATAATTATAAGGAAGCATGGAAATGGCGCACATTCCATCATACATAAATCGAACTTCCACGCCTTCTCGCACTTTCTCGATCAATACATCGAGGATCTGCTCTAACATGTAACCTTCTTCCACAATAAAATATTCCATAAAAATAAATTTTCGTGCTTTTTTTAATTCCGCCATAAGACATTTAAACTTCTCTTCTCCAATTGAGAAATAGCGGACTGACGTGTTGCGGTAAGTCGGAAAACCAAGCTGATTTGAAAGGTAATGGGACAGCCTTGCATTGGCAGAACGGCTTGCCCAGAGTGCATCCACGGTATCACGGTCCTGTATCATATAAGGCACCATCTCTGTCTTTAACGTATCCAGTCTGCGCTTCATATATCGCGTTCCCACCTGAAACTTTACATAAACATAAAATAATGTAGCCACCACCGGGAACATAAATACACATAAGATCCACGTCATCTTAAATGCCGGATTACCTTCTGAATTAATAATATAGATCAACACAACGGCTCGCAGGCAAAACAGCAATGCGCTGATCACTCTTGAATATGCCTCCAGATAAAATGTTGTACTGATAAAAAAGCCAATCTGGAGCAAGATCAGAAGCAACATAATACCGGTACGACTAAAGATGATGCGAAACAAGCCTTTTTTTGCTGATGCTTTTGGTTCATATCTCTTCATAAATAATCAATCAAACTCCTCTTTCTTTTCACTTCAAAAAAAATACAAACTATAGTGTAACACAGTTTTTAAATGTTTTATAGTATTTTTATAAATCTATCCCTTCCTTTTTCCTCGGAAAAGTATTACAATACATCTATCAGATGAGCATGATAGAAAGGAGTATCTACCCATGGATAAATTATTGAAACGCTTATTCGCTGTTGCTGCGGTTGGCAGTGCTGCTGCGGGTATTTTTTATTTTTTCAAGAAAACAAAAGAAAACGGCTGTGACGATATGGATGATGATTTTGAGGATGACCTCGATGACATTTTCGATGACGCAGACTTTGATCTCGACAGTGATCTGAAGTCCGTCTCTGACAGAGGCTACGTGCCACTCACACCAAGATCTGAAGACCTTTCGGAAGAAGAAAATCCGGCAGAGGAAGAAGCTGCCGAGGAAGCTGTAGAGGAAGAACTTGCAGATGAAGAAATGCTGGAAAAAGAATTTACAACAGAAGTTCCAGAAGAAACAGAAAACTAAAAAATTATGCCGTCGGTATTATTCACCGACGGCATTTTTCTTTTATGACCAGCAACTGATCAGATCAGCAACTGCTTCTTTTATATCTTCCTCCGGCATATTTGCATATCCAAGCAGGATGGTTGCCGGTTCTCTTTTCTTTGTGATCCGATACTGTGACATGCCATAAACACAGATACCTGCTTTTTTCGCCTTTTCAATCAAATCTGCTTCCGACGAATCATCTTTGAAGCGAAGCAAAAGATGGACACCTGCATGCTCTCCGGATATTTTACAGCGTGAAAGCAAAGGCTTCAACGCATCAATAAGAATATCGTGACGGCTTTTATAGAGCGCTCTTGTCTTATTTAAGTGCCGCTCGTAATATCCTTCTTCGATAAATTTCTGCACAATGAGCTGATCCACTTTCGACACCGTAGAGTGAATAAATCGAAAACCCTCTCTAAACTCTTCCAGCAACGGGATAGGCAATACCATATAGCTTAGTCGGATTGCCGGGGCGATGGACTTTGAAAATGTTCCAAGATAAATGACTTTTTCCAGCGAATCATACCCTTGCAATGCCGGGATTGGTTTTCCTTTATAGCGGAACTCACTGTCGTAATCGTCTTCAATAATGTAACGCCGCTCTTTCGCATTTGCCCAGCGAAGCAATTCCAGTCTTCGTTTCATAGGCATAACAATGCCCGTCGGATACTGATGTGAAGGTGTTACATATGCGATATCAGCATCTTCTTTTTCCAGTATGTTCACTCGCATTCCATTTTTATCAACCGGTACTGACACAGTCTCATATCCCATACTCGATAATACACGATAAGCCTGTTTGTAAGTTGGATCTTCAAATGCAATTCGATGTGTCTTATCTAAGATCACACTTAATAACATAAGAATATAGTCACTTCCTGCTCCCACTACGATCTGCTCCGGTGTGCATCGAACGCCTCGCGCCTGGTAAAGATAATTGCAGATTGCATTACGAAAACCATACTCTCCCTGGGAGTCACCACTTCGAAATAATTCTGTCCGGTCATCGATCAATATATCTTTTGAAAGTTTTCTCCATACATTATAAGGAAAACTGTTTAAATCGACTCCATTTGGTGTGAAATCAAAGCGATAGAAAGCTTTTTTGTCTGACTCCTCAACACGCACCATCTGCTTTACTTTCGTAAGCTGATAAAGTTCTTCAATTTGAGCAACAAAATAACCACGGCACGGTTCAGATTCTAAATAGCCTTCCGACAATAACTGTTCGTAGGCTAACTCCACCGTGCTGCGGCTGACTTCTAAATGTTTTGAAAGAGCCCTCGTAGAGGGAAGCTTTTCTCCATAGGAGAGTCTTCCCTTACGGATCTCTGTCTTAATATGTTCATAAATCTGCTCATAGAGCGGACGCTTACTGTTTGCATTCAGTTCAATCGTTAATTCGTACATCTTTTACCTATTTTGGAAGTTTGAATGAGCTCTTAAGCGAAACGATACGGTTAAATACAAGCTGTTCCGGTGTAGAATCTTTCATATCTACACAGAAATATCCATTTCTTACAAACTGGAAGCTGTCGCATGGAGCTGCATCTGCAAAGCTGTCCTCTACATAACATTCCTTACGCACTTCAAGAGAATTCGGGTTCAGATTAAGGGAACCATCTTCCTTGTTGTATACCCCCTTCTCTTCGTCGATAAGGTTTTCATAAAGTCTGATCTCCGCCTGTTTTGCAAATGGCGCATATACCCAGTGAATCGTTCCTTTTACTTTTCTTCCTGTAAATCCTGTTCCACACTTTGTCTCCGGATCATAAGTTGCATGTACAACGGTTACATTTCCATTCTCATCTGTCTCATAGCTTGTGCATGTTACGAAATATGCATGCATCAGACGTACTTCATTGCCAGGGAAGAGACGGAAATATTTCTTCGGAGGCTCGATCATAAAGTCATCGCGCTCGATATATAATTCTCTTCCGAATGGTACTTTACGATTTCCAAGCTCCGGATTTTCCAGGTTGTTCTCAACATCGAGGTATTCCACCTCTCCTTCCGGATAGTTATCGATCACTAATTTGATTGGATCTAATACTGCCATCATACGTGGTCTCTTCATCTTCAAATCTTCACGGATGCAATACTCAAGCATTGCATAGTCAACAGAGCTCTGAGACTTTGAAACGCCACACAGTTCTACGAACTTGCGGATGGATTCCGGTGTAAATCCACGTCTTCTGAGTGCTGCGATAGAAACAAGTCTTGGATCATCCCATCCGTCAACGATTCCATCCATTACAAGCTTTTTAATGTAACGCTTACCGGTTACTACATTTGTCAGATATAATTTTGAAAATTCAATCTGTCTTGGAGCCGGATCAAACTCACATTCCTTAACAACCCAATCGTATAGTGGTCTGTGATCTTCAAACTCTAATGTGCAGATCGAATGTGTAATCTTCTCGATGGCATCCTCGATTGGATGCGCAAAGTCATACATCGGATAGATGCACCATTTGTCACCTGTATTGTGATGTGTCATATGAGCTACACGATAGATAACCGGATCACGCATATTGATATTCGGAGATGCCATATCGATCTTTGCACGGAGCACTCGCTTACCGTCAGCAATCTTTCCTTCACGCATCTCTTCGAATAATTCCAGATTTTCTTCTACAGAACGGTCTCTGTACGGACTGTTCTTTCCAGGCTCTGTCAATGTTCCTCTGTATTCACGGATCTCTTCTGCGCTTAAGTCACAGACATATGCTTTTCCTTTTTTAATAAGCTTGATCGCGCACTCGTACATCATATCAAAGTAATCGGATGCAAAATAAAGGTGGTCGCCCCAGTCAGCACCTAACCATTTTACATCTTCTTTGATCGACTCTACAAATTCCATATCTTCTTTCATCGGGTTTGTATCATCAAAGCGAAGATGGAATGTTCCGCCATATTCTTTTGCAAGACCGGAGTTCAAAATAATTGATTTTGCATGTCCGATATGCAGATAGCCGTTCGGTTCCGGCGGAAAACGTGTACACACTTCTGTGTACACACCTTCCTTGAGATCTTTATCTATCTCTTGTTCTATAAAATTTTTAGAAATTGTCTCTTCTGCCATGTTCTTCCTCCTCATGTATATTCCTGTCCAATATCTTACCATAAATCACTAATGCAAACAAGAATGTTATATTGAAAAAACCTCTGAAAGCAACAACTTTCAGAGGCTATGTTCAAGCTGCCTAGCGGAATCGAACCGCCGACCTCCGCCTTACCAAGGCGACGCTCTA
>JAUNTC010000074.1 GCA_030538915.1 Lachnospiraceae bacterium
CCTAAGTGACAAGTTTTTATTATTTCACTTGTCTACCTAGAAGGGAGCATATCACGATGAGTGCGACAGCCTCTTTGATATTCTTACACTTAGTCATCAATCCCGTATTTATTTTCCAACGCATCCTCTGCCAGTTCCAGTTTATCTTCCAGCTTCTCAATCGCGCGTTCTCTTGTCTTGTATGTTTCGAAGCTTAATTCTTTCATCTGGTAAGCATATTCGAATTCGTCCTCAAGCTTGTCCAGTTTGTCATCAACTGCATCCACCTGCTTTTTCAGTGTGTAAAAACGTTTGTGATTTTCAGATGCACTTGTAGAAGTTTTTGCATTGTTTACTCTCTTTGTGATTTTGCGAATGTCTTTTTCGTAAGAAGAGAAATCATAATCGTCATCTTTTACATTGTTTGTTTTTGTATCCTTGCTGTTGATCTCATCATCATCAAGATCATCGTCGTCATCATCGTGGATATCATCAAGATCGTCGTCATCATCTACATCATCGTCGTCTGTGTTTGTTGTTGCTATTTCCTGTGTCTTCGTTTCTGTATCTTCTGCAGATTCATTATTGGATGAAGTGCATCCTGTAAAAGCAAAGATTAATGTGAGGGATAATAATAAAACTAATAATTTTTTCATAACATGTTCTCCTTTCGTCTCTTGGGGGTTTTGTTTTTGCTGTTATGTTTTTGTTGTTATATGTATCATATAGTGGAAAGATTAAAAGAAGATTAAAAGAAAAAGAAATTTCAAAAAATGTAAAAAAAGTACTCTAGCGCCCAAAAACGATTGGTATTATAATGATTACATTATGAGATTATTAATTGTAGAAGATGAAAATGATTTAAGAAACATTGTCAAAAAAAGGCTCGTTAAGGAACATTACAGTGTAGATGCCTGCGGGGATGGCCAGGAAGCGATGGATTATATTGATATGACCTCCTATGATGGCATCATTCTTGATATCATGTTGCCGGGAAAGGATGGATATGAAATTTTAAGAGAATTAAGGCGACGAGAAGATGATACACCGGTTCTGTTACTGACAGCCAAAGACAGTATCGAAGACCGCGTTAAGGGTCTGGATCTTGGCGCTGATGATTACCTGATCAAGCCATTTGCATTTGAAGAATTGCTTGCAAGGATCCGTGTCATGATGCGCAGAAAGCCACAATTTACAACTAACCAGTTAAAAGTGGCTGATCTTATTCTGGACCGTGACACGAGACAGGTGACAAGAGCCGGCAATGAGATTGAGCTTTCCGCGAAGGAATTTATGGTCCTGGAATGTCTTATGCGCAACAAAAATGTCGTAATGACGAGACAACAGATTGAGCAGAATGCGTGGGACTTTGATTTTGAAGGCGGTTCCAATGTGATCGATGTGTACATCCGCTATTTGCGAAAGAAAATCGATGCATCATATGAGCCAAAGCTCATCCAGACCGTCCGCGGTGTCGGATATGTAATGAGGGAAGACGAATGAGACAGATGACGATCAAGAAAAAAATTACGCTTTGGTATACCGGGATCATTGCTGTAGTCCTTGGGACTATTTTAGTTCTTGTCCTTCTTTTCGTAGATAAAGTTGGAATTTCAGCAACAGAAGAGGAAGTCAGCGCTGCAGTTACCGGCTTTTCTTCCAATATTAATTTTCAGGATGATTCTTTCTATTTGGAAGGTGATACGGAATTTTATGACGACGGTATCATGTTTTGTATCTATGATAAGAACGGGCGATTACTTTACGGAACGATCCCGACACAATTTCCGAAGGAGACAATTCTCAAATCGAACACTCCCCGCGTGATCACCAGCACAAATCGTAAATGGATGGTATACGACACTGTCTACAGCTACGGCGATAATGAAGAACTATGGGTAAGAGGCATCACGTCGATCCACTCTATGGAATTATTCATGCAGACATCTGAAAAATTGCTTCTAATCGTATATCCGCTATTGATCGTGTTGATTGGAGCAATCGGATACTTTATGATCAAGCGGGCATTAAAGCAGGTAGACTTGATTTGCGATGAGGTGGAAAATATCAGCAACGGAAAGGATCTTTCCAAACGATTGTCTCTGCCAAAGGCAAAAGATGAATTGTACGAACTGTCGGAGAAATTTAATGAAATGTTTGAGCGTCTGGAATTCTCGTTCGAGAAAGAAAGACAGTTTACAGCCGATGTTTCTCACGAACTACGGACACCGGTTGCCGTCATCATTTCCCAGTGCGAGTATTTATTGGAAAATGAAAAACTGTCTGCGGAAGAAACAGAAGAAATTGAGGTCATTTTAAAACAGGCAAGACGCATGTCGAAACTGACAGGCGAAATGCTGATGATCGCCAGAAATGAGCAAGGCGAACAGCATCTAATGGAAAAACTGGATTTCGGATTGTTATGTGAACTTGTAACAGAGGAACTGCAAGCAAAAGCGCGGGAAAAGAATATCCATATCACATTGCAAAAGCCAGACGACTTATTTATGAAAGGCGATCAGACTTTACTGTTGCGAATGATGATGAATCTTATTAACAACGCCATCAATTATGGAAAATCAGATGGACATATCGATATTATTTTAAAGAAGGAAAATAATCGGATCATCGGCGAAGTGAAAGATGATGGAATTGGAATCAGCAAAGAACATTTAGATAAAATCTGGGAGCGCTTCTACCGGGTGGATAAAAGCCGCTCCAGAGAAAATGGCGGCACCGGCCTTGGACTTTCGATGGTGCGATGGATCATTAATCTCCACCAGGGAACGATTCGCGTTGAAAGCATTGAAGGTATCGGAACCAGTTTTATTTTCCAATTCCCACTATTATAAGAGCAGGCTCATACGAGCCTGCCTTTTTTTGCCATTAGGCACTTATTAACATATCCGACAACCGTCTTCCTTCACCGAATACTTTCATATATATTTCTCTACAATGTCTATACTTGCAAAACATGCATTTTGCAAACTGTTCATCGTGATACACTTTCCACTCCCCACATGCGATCGAGCCCTGTCCTTTCGCCTCAATAAATGCTTTCACTTCCGGAAGGGGATAGCCCAAAAACACACCAATCTCATGTGGAAATTCTTCTTTGAGAGCCAGTCTTTCTTTCAGCACGTTAAGATAAATGGACAAATCTCCATCCGGCGAATACCCGAATTGTACTAAAAACTTACGTACATCACTTCTTCCCAGTTCTTTGCTCAAATGCGATTTTCGATATACATAGATCAGATAAAAATCTCCCACATTTTTCACAAGTTCAATATAAATCCCTTTTGGATTCATAAGACCATTAAAATCTGCGATTGTACAAAGGCACTCTTCCAAAGAGGTAAATTTGAAATTGTATAAATTAGCAATTTTAATGCTGGCAAGTGTAGGCGATGCATGCCATACAAGGCTCTCTTCAAAACTCATATTTTAAATCTCCGCAAGTGTTTTTCCCAAATTTTTGCAAGCTTCCAGTTCTTCCGCTCCAGGTGCTTCCTGTGCAATGACTCCTTCTCCTCCGACTACTGTCGCACCGGCTGCTGCCATTCGATCTGCCCAGTCTCTCATCCACTGGCCATCTCCCCAGCCATACGAGCCAAACAGCGCAATCTGCTTTCCTGCTGCCATTTTTTCCACCTCTGTTACAAATGGTTCCATCTCATCTTCCTCCAGCACTTCCGCTCCCATAGCCGGGCAGCCAAGTGCAAATGCCGTAACCTCTTTCAGATCTGCGATGCTGGCCTCTGTCGGCGAGAGAAGCACTGCGTCTTTTCCAGTCTCCTTTACCCCATCACGAATTGCAGATGCCATTGCCTCCGTATTTCCAGTCTGTGTCCAAAAAACAATATATACTTTATCCATCTAACCACTTCTCCTTTACAAATTTTATCTGTTGTTTTTAGTTAGTCATCCCTAACTCTCTTTTAGGTTAGCGCAGACTAACTATTTTGTCAATACTTTTTTCTTGACAAAAGCAAAAATACTTCTTAGAATATGTACTTGTGTGAATTACATACTAAAATTTTTGTGGATTTTTCTGGATATCCGAGGATATCTACTTTTCGCCACATAACATGTCGTTAACAGCGGCTGTTATGTGGCTATTTTTTTGGGGGAATTTGTTATGAATCAAACATTTATGAAAGAAAAAAAAGTGATGCCATTGCTGCTTTCAATGGCACTTCCGATGGTCATCTCCATGATGGTCAACTCTCTTTATAATATCGTCGATAGTTATTTTGTCGCCCAGATCAGTGAAGAAGCAATGACCGCTCTCTCCTTAGTTTACCCGGTTCAGAACTTCATTACATCTGTCGGGGTAGGATTCGGCGTTGGCATTAACGCTGCCATTGCATTTTATTTAGGCGCACAAGATCAAAAGAAGGCGAATGAAGCAGCCTCTCAAGGGCTCTTCCTATCTGTCATCCATGGAATCGCACTTACCATCATCTGCCTGGCCATAACACCATTTTTCTTAAAACTATTTACAAAAGATGCTACCGTCATCCAGCTGGGAAATACTTACTCCCGCATCGCTTTTAGCTTTTCGATTATTATTTCTATTGAGATTACATGGGAGAAAATATTCCAGGCTGTTGGGCGCATGCGCGATGCAATGATCTGCATGGTAAGCGGTTGTGTGCTTAATATTGTCCTCGATCCGATCATGATCTTCGGAATCGGACCTGTTCCGAAAATGGGCATTGCCGGAGCTGCCATTGCTACCGGAATCGGTCAGGTCGCTACCTGGATGCTGTATCTCATTTTTTATCACGCAAGACCATTTCCGGTTCACATTTACAAAACAAGACAACTCCATGGCTCCATGGACAAAAAGCTTTATGCGGTCGGAATTCCGGCTACACTAAATATGGCATTGCCTTCTTTACTTGTTACCGCACTCAATGGAATTCTTTCCATTTACTCACCAATCTATGTTGTCGTGCTTGGAATTTACTATAAGCTACAGACATTCCTCTATCTCCCTGCCAACGGAATTTTGCAGGGAATGCGCCCTTTGATCGGTTACAATTACGGCGCCGGAGAGAAAAAGCGCGTACACAAGCTTTTTGCATACACGCTTTATCTTAGTCTTGGAATTATGTTGTTCGGAACGATTCTCTGTCAGATCTGCCCGGATACACTGATCGCACTTTTCAGTTCCAATCCGGATACGGTAAATGCCGGAGCACTGGCACTTCGAATAATCAGCCTTGGCTTTTTAGTTTCCTCTGTATCCATCACCTGCTGTGGCGCACTGGAAGGTCTGGGGAAAGGAACGCCCTCCCTTGTCATTTCCCTCTGCCGTTACACACTCATTATTATTCCGGCTGCTTTTATTTTAAGCCGGATTTTCGGAGCTGTAGGCGTGTGGTATGCCTTTGGCATAACAGAAGCTGTGACTGCTGTTATTGCTTATGTAACGTATCGGCGTGCGACCAGAGTTGTCAGGTGGTAAATGTCTTTTTTTAGCAAAATCGGATTGAACATTACTACATCTCCTGCTCATCTTTTTTTGCGTTTTCCCTATTATACAACAATGCGTTTTGGGAGTAAACAAAAAGCACATAGATCTATTCTACATGCTCTTTTATCATTACTTCGATTTGCTTCTTGGAACGGTCGCAGATACTTTCTCGGCAACCAGCGCATCCAGACTTGCGATTGCCGGCACTTCCAGCTCACACATTTTTTCAACAGAAAAATAATATTCCGAAAGGGTGCAGCCGATCAAAGATTTCATCGCTTTCTTTCCTTCTCTGTAACGCATTGCAACTGATACTGTCATACCTACCCAGAGCGGACCTGCCAACGGTGGAAACGGTGCGAAAATCGCAAGGATCAGGTTACGAAGTCCACTGATCAGGTTGGATCGGCTTGAATTAAAGTCAATGTACTCGTCACTTCTGCTCTCCTGTGCTTCTTCTACTAATGTCTTAGATGTGACGAAATCTCCAAATGCAAGTATGTAGCAGATTAACGCCAGCGGAAGTGCACTTATAAATTTGGAAATCGGAGGAAATCCGACTGCAAAAATGCTTACCATGTGGAAAATGTTACTGAAATCCGGGATTCGGATGATCGTTCCAAGCTCCAGCACTGGTTTTGACAGTTCGCCAAGCAATACTCCGGCTAACATAGCAATTAAATATGGGAATAAGTTGCCATATTTTGCCATAACATCCAATATTTTATATTTGTCTCTATTCTTTTCACAGAACGTTAAAGAGACACTGACCTATCCGCACATTGTTTTCTCTAAACGAAGTGGTTTGCGTTATGTCATCGACAAACTTTTTGAGAAATGTGGCGGCTATCCACAGATTGCCTACTCCATGGAAGAAGACCAGGGCGTTGCCGGATTAGTCGGCGCCGGATTTGGTGTTGCCGTCGTACCACGTATGCCGATTCTTTCCTCCATGTCGGTTTCCATCATAGAAATCGCCACCCCATCCTGGGAGCGGCTCTTCTACATGGCCACTTTGAAAAATGTGTACCAGGCACCAGTCGTAACAAACTTTAAAAATTATGTATTAGAACATGCAGAATTATAGACAAGCGCTAAAAAGGACCAGCCCGTGCGGCTGATCCTTTTTCTCATATTAACTTACCATCGGAAGAATATAAGTCGCCCAGAACCAGCTGAACGGCATAATAATGACCATTGCCGGTATCATATCTGCAGTCGGAAACATCCTTAATTTCACCATGCGAAATCCCGTCGCCAGCATAATGAACCCGCCGCAGGCTTTAAAATCATTGATCATGGCAGGTGTTGTCATCGGATAGATTGCTCCTGCACACAGAAAGAGAAGAAAAAATATCACAAACTGCGGAATTGCAATAGCCGATACAACCATGCCCAATGTACATGCAAAAATAAGTGCCGTAAATAAATCCAGAATCGACTTCGCGATCAAAATGCTATGATCACCGTTCATTCCGGAAATGATCGAACCGTAGATTCCTGTTCCACTGGCACAGAACAAAACGATAACAGTTACCAATGTACTCATAAATTCATCTTCCGGAACATCTACTTTATCTGTTTTAATAAATTTTGAAATCATCTTCTGCATTCCACCGGCCGCTTTATTAATGCGCTCACCGAGATGGATTGCAAGTCCGATGGTCGTTCCAATAATAATAGAGAAAATAACCGCAGGCATATTTTCCATCAAAACGATCGTACTGATTCCCATTCCCATTGAACACAGACCGAAAACGAGATTGATATTTTCCTTAAATGAATGTGTAAGTTTATGTCCGGCAAATGTACCGATAATTCCACCGACAGCGATGGAACATGCATTAATAATGACTCCGATTGGCATAATAAATGACCCCCTTTTTTTCATGGACGTTATCATAAAATAAAAATTTGCTTCTTGTCAATATCGAAAGCTATCTAAAATCCTGTCTTGCAAGCTTATTCATTCTATCTATAAGCGATTCTATTTATAGTTAATTCGTATATATTCGTAAATTTATTGACTATTGTATTCGTCATTTTGTACAATATTTTTATAGGGTTAGAACAAAAAAAGACATTTGCTTCTATCAAAATTGTCATAGCTAAACAGGAGGAAAATAAAATGGCTGATTATGAAAAAATGTGGAAAGACCTTGGGATGGATGTCGAAAATCATGACACTCTCTGCCAGGTACTTCCGAATGCAGTTGGGGATGTATTCATGACACAGGAAAACCGTCCGAAAGCAATGGATTTCTGGGATATGGTCATTGCTGAGGTTCACGGTATCCGCCCGGCTGAATTAATTGAAGAGCAGAAAAAAGGACGTAAAGTATTCGGAACATTCTGCGTTTATGTACCGGATGAAGTAATCATCGCTGCAAATGGTATCGTAACCGGACTTTGCGGCGGTTCCCAGTTCTGGGTTCCGGACGGCGAAAAAGTTCTTCCGAAAAATGTCTGTCCCCTCGTAAAAGCTTCTGTAGGCGCAAGACTTGGACGTACCTGCCCATTCTTCCGCATCGCTGACATGTATGTAGGAGAAACTACCTGCGACGGAAAGAAAAAAGCTTACGAAATTCTCGGAAAAGACATTCCAATGCATATCATGGATGTTCCGCAGATGAAACGCGAAAAAGACATTATCAAATGGAAAGAAGAAATTGCCGATTTTGCAAAAGTAGTAGAAGAATTTACCGGAAATAAGGTTACTCCTGAAAAACTTGCCGAAGCGATCAAGCTTTGTAACGAGAAACGTAAAGCACTTCAGAGAGTATATGACTGCAGAAAATCAAAATGCCTGCCGATCTCCGGACGTGATGCTCTTCTTATGACCCAGATTGCATTCTTTGACGATCCGGCACGTTGCGCCCAGATGTGTAACCGTCTGGCTGACGAACTGGAACAGCGTATCAAAGATGGCGTATCCGTAGTGCCGGAAGGAACAAAACGTATCCTGATCACCGGAACTCCTCTTGCAGTACCGAACTGGAAGTTACATAACATCATCGAAACCAGCGGCGCTTGTGTTGTCTGCGAAGAGATGTGTACTGGAACGAGATACTTCGAAAATCTTGTGGATGAATCCGGTGAAACACTTGATGAGCAGTTCATGAATCTGTCACAGCGTTACATGAAGACAAACTGTGCATGCTTCACACCAAATGAAGGCCGTATCGATGATATTCTCCGTATGGTAGACGAATATCAGGTAGACGGGGTCATCGATTGCAGTTTGATGTTCTGCTGCCTGTATGATACAGAGAAACTTGCAGTTTCTGAAGCCCTTAGAGCAAAGAACATTCCGGTACTCTCTCTGGAGACAGATTACACTGACAAAGATGCCGAACAGCTTCGTACAAGAATCGGTGCATTTGTGGAGATGTTAAATCAGTAAAATGGAAAATAAAAATACACATATCCGCTATTATGTTCTCTTCGATAACCACACCCAGGGCATGAAGCTCCACGAACTTTTGGACAATCACGAAATTCCTAATCGCATTGCCCCTACCCCTCGTGCTGCTGACGGAAAAGCCGCCTGCGGAATGGCACTTCTGATCCATCCGGATGATATCGATGCTGCCAAAGCATGTATGGAGGAGAATCATGCTGAATATGTAAATATAGTTCCGTTAGAAAATCAGCTTCAGAAAAAGAGAGACCGATATTGTTAAATGCAGCGTGTAGATAAATGGGGAGAGAGCTTTTTTTGCTCTCTCCCCAGATTGATGTTCCTTATTTATCATTATAATGATATCGACATGCCAGAATATAAATATTCTTTTTTTCTATGCAATAAAAAACCGCCGAAAAATCACATTTTCAGCGGTTTTACAGGTATGGGACTATCGGAAATTAACTCGAAGAATTACAAAATAATTCTAGATAAAGTCAAATGTGCTCCGTTGACCCCTGTTAAAGATAACTCCAGCACTGTTCATCCTGATAATGCTAATAATATCAAAACTGAAATAAAACAGCAACAAAAATATTTATCAGATGAGGAGATTAGCGAGATTGTAATTAAATATAAATGCGGTAAGTCGACTTATGAGCTTGCTGAAGAATACGGATGTCATAGATATACAATCAGTAAACATCTAAAAGAAGCCGGAATTGAAGTAACAAATCGGGTTGCTAGAAAAGAATCATTGGTGGGACTAATCCTACAACTCTACTCTGAATGGTATAAGCCAGCAGAAATTGGCGAGGCTTTAGGAATTAGCGCCGATTCCGTAAGGCGATGTTTGAAAGAGAACGGAATCGAGCTAAGGCATAGCTCGGCGTATGCGCAACGTTAATGGCAGATGAGTAAATATAGCGTCAATGATGAATTCTTGTTTTTAGGCAAGTTAGGGTTATTCCAATCATTGACGCCATTTTATTCGATTGATAGTCTTGACGGCCTCGTAAAATATTTTACGCTTGATTTTTCTAAAAATAATCAGCGTAAGTGCAAAAGATACTTATTTTCCGAAATAATTGTATTTCGTGCTGCCTACGCTGATGAAGGGTGATAAGGTTGTCCAGTCGTTCGAAATATACACCGATGGCTTTTTGTTCTGCTTTGGAAGGCAATAAAACCGGGAAGTCAACAAGTATATTTTGATTGAGGTGTTTTATCGTTCCGCCAGTCGCTTTTTTATCGACATAATCCATTAAGAATGGGGCTTTGAGATATTGGAAAAGATACTTATTATCCACCTCTGTTTCGTCTCTTATTTCTACATTAAACACTCCCGCATTAAGGGTCGCAGGCATTGATAAACCCTGAACATAAGCCACTTTTCC
>JAUNTC010000006.1 GCA_030538915.1 Lachnospiraceae bacterium
TAAAGAAGAATAAGCACGAATCCATCATTTTTAGACGGGATAATTCTCATTATGAAAAGTGTGGTACCAAAGATATCCAAATTGATGATGATATTCCGTTTGATTTGCCAAGCGGATGGGCATGGAGCCGTTTAAGAAATCTTACAAGTAAAGTTGGAGCAGGTAGCACTCCTCAAGGTGGTCGTAGCGTTTACGTAGAAAAAGGAGTCAAGTTTATAAGATCACAGAATGTATATGATGATGGTCTGCGATTGGGAGACATTGTCTATATTACCGAGGAAACAAACTCTAAAAAGTCAGGAAGCATTGTTTGTCCACAAGACATTCTGTTAAATATTACTGGAGGTTCTATCGGACGATGTGCGGTGGTTCCTGATGACTTTGATATCGGGAATGTTAACCAGCATGTTATAATCATTCGTCTAATCGAGCCAGAGATGCGCTATTGGATACACGCTGTCTTAACATCACCTTATATACAGAATTTAATCATGGATGTACAGGTAGGAGTGTCACGAGAGGGACTAAGTGCAAGTAAACTAATGGACTTCTTTATTCCAGTCCCACCAGTAAATGAACAGAAAAGAATTCTTGCATCTGTAGGAAAGACTAATATGATAATCAATTCTGCTTTGTAAAGTTCTCATTATGAGAAGTTGGACGGCGCAGAGCGTTGTATTGATGATGAACTGCCGTTTGAAATACCGGAAAGCTGGTGCTGGTGTAAAATCAGGAACATATTCACGCTTCAAGCGGGAAAAAATATACAAGCTGCAGAAATCCATGAAAATCCATTTCCCGGTTCTTATCCCTGTTATGGTGGAAACGGAATTCGAGGCTATGTTGCCAAATCCAATCGCTCTGGTGATTATCCGATAATCGGAAGGCAAGGCGCTCTGTGTGGCAATATCAACCGTGGCACAGGTGAATTCTACGCTACAGAACACGCTGTGTGCGTTGAAACATATGCGGATGTCAATGTTGTCTGGGCCTGCCTTTTTCTTACAGCACTTAACCTCAATCAATACGCCACTGCAACAGCACAACCAGGGTTGGCAGTGACTAACATAAATGAGATTTTCATGCCTTTGCCACCCTTAAACGAGCAGCATCGTATTGTCCAGCAGATTGAAGAGTTGCGCCCGCTTGTTAATAGTCTATAGGTATAATATCGTAGTGAAAGGAGGTCTTTCACTATGATAGAAGAATTTGAAAGACATTTGAGAGGTACAAATCTCTCGGAGAACACGATATCCTCGTATCTTTTTGCCTTACGGCAATACAGCTCGCAGTACGATGGTATCACGAAAAAGAACCTGCGAGCGTATAAGATTTGGCTGATAGAAAGCTATAAGCCAAAGACGGTCAACCTGCGTCTGAGAGCAATTAATTGCTACTTGGAAAGTATCGGTAAAGAGAACTTAAAAATACCGTTTGTACGTGTGCAGCAAAAAGCCTTTCTGGAAAATGTCATCAGCGAGGCGGATTATGAATATTTCAAAACCTGCCTCAAACGGGATGGTGAACTGTTCTGGTACTTTGTTATACGTTTTCTAGCAGCGACCGGCGCACGAGTCAGCGAACTCATACAGATCAAGGTGGAACACATCAAGCTTGGACATTTGGATTTATATTCGAAGGGTGGTAAACTTCGGCGAATATATATACCAAAGTCCTTGCAAAATGAAGCCCTTTCTTGGCTGAACGATAAGCATCAAGAAAGTGGCTTCATTTTTTTAAACAAATATGGAGACAGAATTACAACCAGAGGCATTTCCGGACAGTTAAAGAAGCTGGCGGTACGGTATGGTATCGATCCAGCAGTTGTATATCCGCATTCTTTCCGTCACCGATTTGCAAAGAGTTTTTTGGATCGCTGCAATGACATCGCATTCCTTGCTGACCTTATGGGGCATGAGAGCATCGAAACCACCCGCATTTATCTCCGTAAGACATCGACCGAACAACGGGCTATTGTAGATGATGTGATTGACTGGTAAAAAAATGGGCATACGCACGTTGATGACGTATGCCTGATTTTTACAGATTATTCATATATTGTTGCAGGTAATTAATCTGATCAACTATCCTCTTCTGATCCATAAGTGGTGGCAGCGGAATCAAATAGTCAATGGCTTTCACAATGGTAATTGTGCCTACTGTAGTACCAGCAGAATTTTTCTTTATTTGTTCTTCCATGTATGGAGAATACATTAGAATCTTCAAATATGCCGGGTTACTTTACTGAAATTTTCCATGCAAATTACACTGGCATCTTTATAATAAAATCGATCATTGTCTTTGACGATATAAGTTTTCCCCAGAGTTCCTACGGCTGTAACCATCAAATCCCCACCATGCGGTACTCCGCTGGAAGCCAATTCGGTGTATAATGCTTCGGTAATATATAGTTCATTTTCTACATAACCTATATCTGCCAGCTTTCCTATCTCTCTGGCTCTGTAAAAGGGTACTCCTTCACTTCGCCAATCAGACTGATGAACACGTCTAGCTGAAACAATATTCACTATTGATTTTAATCGGCACCAGCACCAACTTTTTGGAATGTCAAACGGCAGTTCTTCATCAATACAATGCTCCATACCGTCTAACTTCTCATAATGAGAATTATCCCTTCTGAAAATGACAGATTCGTGTTTATCCTTTTTTATTTTTCCTTCCTTAATCAGCTGCTGCTTTTCATCCCTGATACGCTCCAGAAGCACCTCAGCTGGCTCGTCAGATGGATCTTGGGGGACTAATTTTCCTTGAACAGCCCACTGAAGGATCGATTTCTTTAGATTATCGGGAAAAGAAGTGTTAAGATAATCTATTTTTTTATAAACAATATCATATCTGTTTATGAAGGGCTGCATAGTATGAATCTTTTCTACAATCCTTTTTTGCTCAGATAATGGAGGGATTACAATAAGAGTATTTGCTATATCTCTCATCACCCAGTTTTTATTGCCAACTCCACGAGTATTTTCCGTTGCCTGTTTTTGTACAAGAGGAGAGCAAATCAGATATTTCAAATATTCTTTATCTAATAGATTCTGGTTGAATTTTAAAAGTGCCACACTCACAAATAAGCTAAATTGATCATTACAATCTACAATAACTGGTATTCCTGTTGTACCAACTTTGCTTAAAAGAATGTCTCCATATTCTGGATTGCATCGATTATACAGTTCTCTATGCTCTTGTTCAGTAATGTATTTACAATTTGAGAAATCAAGTTTACCACTGCTAATATCCTTTACCGAAACAAACGGTATACCAGAATCAACATATTGGGGACGAGAATGTGTACCATCTGTCAATTTATGCAATATAGTTCCAAGCCGTACCCATTCCCATGAATCCGGGATCTCAAACGGAACCTCATCCACAATGCACACAGGTTCATTTTTCCCGACTTTCTCATAAGGCAAATTATCAGCAGTGCTTATTCAGACTGGCGTACTATCTTCAGAACACCTTCTTCTATGGTTTCAACTGTAATATGACTGTTCGATGGGAAGCCAGCCTCTTCTAACCATCTTCCCTTTAGAATGATTGTAGGTCGCTCTTGATAATGATATCCTGATTGGCTGTAAACTTTTAGTTTTCTACTTTTATTCATATTCATATTTCCTCCATTTCGCTAAATGATTTTTTCGCTATAATGTTTCTCTATTTTGCCAAATTATTTTAGAAATTCCCCACCCCCTCGAAACCTCCAAAAGGACAATCACAAAAAATGAAGCTGAAAATTGCTGAAAATAAATGTAAATATAGGGAAAGAAATCCGCCCGAAACGGCGTATTTACGGGCTTTTTCAAAGCCACGTATATGCCAAGAATAAAGTTTGAACACCGGATATAGCAAGAATATGGGCGATTCCGTTTACTTTATAAAGTTCTTTCAGTTCCGGATCCATTGCACTTTTATCTCCTAAAAGCATTGCAGAGAGCACACCGCCTTTTTCTTCACCAAGGACTTTTATAAGCATCTCTTTCCACGCCATCTTTAAACGCCAGAGCTTTTCCTGAATTTCATTTTCTTTCCCGGATTGAAGCTTGATCTTGTCTGCCCATACTGAAGCATGGATCTTCTGCCTTTTATAATATGCTTTCTGGTCAAAATTGCCGGGATTTCTCGCGTCATCAAAATATTTCAGCTTTCCCGTTACTTCAATGACGTTGCCATAACATATATTTTTTCGTTTTTCATTTCTGTCATATATAACAATCTGAGATTCTTTGAGCGAACGCTCTTTTGAATAAGAATAAATAGATACATTTTTTAGATAATAAGATCGCCTGTTTTCTGTAAATTCCTTCTTGCAGACAGCTCCCGCCACAAGGACCTTTTCGTTGTCCTCTATATCAGATGTGATGGAAGTCGGAGAGAAAAAGGTATATGCTTTTTCTCTCCCGCCCCATACAACTGCTGCCAGCAAAAACATCCACAGAAGACAGACCGTACAAAGAGGTCTGTGTTTCAATTTTTATCCCTCCACGATCGATGGGTCTGATGAAAATGGTTTGCTTAAATTCACACTGTTCTGATAACGCACATTCGCTTTTCCATCGATCAAAATCTGTACTTTTCCGGCTGCTTCGTTTGCCGTAATAGAATTCACGATCGCATAAATCGTAATCTTCGGATCGATTTTATACTTTGTACTCTGACAGGCACGGTCAAGATTCACATAGCAGATGCCATCTTTTGTAGATACACCAAGAATCTCCGTGTCCGGCGAAAGTACCGGATACAAAGAATTCTCATCCGGTCCGTCAACAAGCTGTTCTACGATTACTTTTTCCAGCGATGTATTGCTGTCATATTTTACGTTTACCATTTCTTCCTTCAGTTTATCTCCCTTTGCATTGGCAAAATAGAGCCGAAGGTCTGCACTCTGATAAGAATGCAGTGATGAACCGGCATTCTGTACAAAATCTGCTGAGCAAAGATATCCTTCCGGAACACCTTTTTCATTTTTAACCGGCTCTTTTCCCACAAAAAACTGCACATATCCGATTTCTTCAACCTGTGTCAATGTCTGTACAAGGCATGCCTCAAAGAGCAGTTGAAATGTTTTATTCTGTTTTTTAAACGCCTCATTCATATGAAGATTAATCTTGCCATCACGCACTTCAAAGTGTTCCACAGCGATATGATTTTGGAAAGCGCTTTTATATTCGATTGTATTCGGTTCCTTCTTCAATGCCTTCAACGCATTTTTAATCTGCGCATCAGTCGTATCACCTTTCAGCGTATACGCTTCCTTGGTCACATCTGTCTCCTCCGCATTGATATACCAGAGTGCGGTCTCGCCTTCTTTTGGTTCCTGCTTTTTCCCACACCCGCTTATATTTACCATAAGCAGAGCAAATGCAAGGCACAGCGTCAGGGCCGAGCTGATTTTTTGTCTCATAGTTTCATTCCTCATTTCCAAGCTTATGCTATCCGCGCTCCGGCGGTGCATACACCAGCGGGATCCTAACTGTAAATGTTGTTCCTTCTCCCGGCTGACTGAACACTTTGATCGAACCACGATGCATGACAATTGCATTTCTCGTGATGGAAAGTCCAAGACCGGTTCCGCCGATCTCTCTTGAGTGAGATTTGTCCACTCGATAAAATCGTTCGAAAATATGTCCCGTCTCTTCCGGTTCGATCCCGATACCAGAGTCTGCCACTTCTATATTGCAGAATCTGTGGTCTGCGTTCAGAGTCACATGGACCCATCCGCCTTCTTTGTTATATTTGATCGCATTCTCAACAAGATTGGTAATAGCAAGTGAAAATTTCACTTCATCGATCTCTGCTGTTACCGGTCGATAGCTTTGATATACGACCTCTACATTTGCCTTCGACGCAATCGGACGCAGTCGTTTTAAAATCTTCTCTATCAGCTCATTAATACTGACAGACTGTATATTCATCGTATTGGCAGTCTTATCCATCTTCACAAGAGACAACAGATCATTGATAATCTTATTCTCTCTCTCAATCTCTTCGGATAAATCTCCCATAAATTCACGATACAGTTCTGCCGGCACATCCTCCTGTATAAGGAGCGAATCTGCCAGTACTTTCATAGACGTCAGCGGCGTCTTTAATTCATGCGACACATTGGAAACAAATTCCTTTCTCGAATCATCCTGCGCCTTTAAACGTCCCAACATCTTATTAAATGCTTCCGACAGGATCTTCGTCTCTGTATAAGCCTTCTCATGAAGATAATCAGCATGGTATCCTTCTGTAACCGCACCAATCTGGCTTGTAATGCGCTGAAATGGATATACTGCGAAAAATCCAATTACAAGTGCAAGCAAAAGAACAACCATTACGGTCACGATCGCCACAACATTGGCTTTCCCTGCAAGCACGCTTCTGCTCTCTGTGATCGGATCGGTCGATACACTGACAAGCATTACACCGATCACTTTTTCTTTTGCCGCATCCATAACCGGAGCTGTCACTTCAATATATCGATTTTTCGAATCAAAATAAGTCGTACCTTTTCCACGCATGCACGCAGTAACGTCAGCAGCGACGATCCGTTTTCCTTCATCAATGTCATACGTATCCTGGAAAATACGATAAGAATCATCGATAAGTAACACTCTTCCATTGTAAATATTGGATAATTGTGTGATCTCAGCTTTCAAAGCCTGCGTGGCAGCTGTCTTCGGGTAATCTCCCTGACTTAACTGATTACATAGAATGGTGCATTGATTCTGGATCTCGGCAGTACGCACCTCCACTGCCCGCTTCTCATAACTTGTAAGGAGCACCGCTTCCATGACCACTGTCGGAATGATTGCAAACAGGATCAAAAGGACTGTGATCTGAAAGCGGAGACTCTTTAATACTTCTATCTTAAAATATCTTTTAACCTTTAAAATAATACCCCACTCCCCATTTTGTATATACGTATTTTGGATCACTTGGATTTGTCTCGATCTTCTCACGCAATCTACGGATATGAACATCTACGGTTCTTGCATCCCCCGGATACTCATATCCCCATACGATGTTCAGAAGATTCTCTCTGCTATATACTTTATTCGGATTCATAGCAAGCAGCTCTAAAAGATCGAACTCCTTCGCAGTCAGATTTGTCTCCCTGTCTCCAATGATGACACGTCTGCTCTCACAGTCGATCTTCATATCGCCTTTTACAATGAATTTTTCATTCTCTTCTTCTGCCTTTGTCTTATTTATACGTCTGAAGATTGCTTTGATCCTTGCCTTCACTTCAAGAATGTTAAACGGCTTGGTAATGTAATCATCCGCACCATATTCAAGTCCGAGGATCTTATCCATGTCATCCCCTTTTGCAGTCAGCATGATGATCGGCACATCCGAATATTCTCTTATTTTTCTGCACACTTCAAATCCATCATACTTTGGAAGCATTACATCCAAAAGCAGAATATCATATGAATTTTCTTTTGCAAGCTTTAATGCTTCCTCCCCATCATATGCGCAGTCTACCTGCATTCCTTCCTGCTCCAGACTGAACCGAATACCTTTTACAATTAATTTTTCATCATCTACAACCAGTACTCTTTTACCTTCCATGCTTCCCTCTCCTGTTACAATACCTATATCTCTATCTGATCTTTTAATTTCCCGTAAATCCCATCTTTGATCCCTTCGACTTCCTTTATCTGTTCGATGGAATCAAATTTTCCATTTGTCTCCCGGTACTGTATGATTGCGCATGCTCTCGATTCTCCAATCCCGGGCAAAGTCATCAACGCTTCCTTCTCTGCTGTGTTGATATTGATCTTTCTCGTACTGCTACCTGCTGCAGATGTCGCCACACTGCCGGCTGTCTCTCCGGTCTTTTCCTGGGACACGCTACTTACTTCCTTTTTGGAAGGAATGTAAATTTTCTGGGCATCCTCGATTTTCTCCGCCTGGTTTACAAAGCTGGATGCAGCATTCTTACTAAGTCCGCCAGCCAGCTTAATGGCGTCGCAGATCCTGCTGTCTGCATCTAATCTGTATACACCCGGGCATCTGACCTGTCCACATACATAAACGCACACCTCTCCTGTCGCTTTCTCCTCTTCCTTCACATCCGGATTTTCTTCCTTATCCGCATGTTCCTTCGAAAGCTCCACTTCTTCCAGTGTTTCTACGTTGTCCGCATTGTTTTGGCGTCCAATCCCAGAGCAGCCGGTAAGACATAACAATGCCACCAGCCACATACACAACCATCTTTTTTTTATTTTAAAAATACTTTTCAAAAAACTTCTACGCATATATTCGCCTCCACAGTGGTCGGAACTATGGAATACCCCTCATATGCCTAGACTCTTTTTTATTTTACTATTTTCCAGAAGAAAATACCAGTCCTTTAAAGCAAAATCTTTTCAAGGATTTCTATCATCTCATCGATCTCATTTTTCTCAATAATGAGAGGTGGAACAAATCGAAGTACGTCTTTCCCTGCTCCGATCACAAGAAGCCCTTCTTCTAATGCAGTCTTTGTCACCTCGCCAAGAGGCTTCATAATTTTTATTCCCTGCATGAGGCCGGTTCCTTTTACTTCTTTGATGCAGTCACATTTTTCTTTTAACGCAAGGAGTTTCTCCGTCAGGTAAATACCCATTTCTTTTGCATGGGCGGCAATATTTTCTCTTTCAAAAATCTCTACCGTTTTGCTTACTGCTGTACATGCAAGCGGATTTCCGCCATAGGTTGTTCCGTGATCTCCCGGTTCCAGTGAGTACTTAGCAACTTCTTCTGTCAAAGCAAACGCACCAACCGGGATTCCATTTCCTATCGCTTTTGCCATTGTCATAATGTCCGGACGGATTCCGTATTTCTGCCAGCAAAACATAGATCCGGTTCTTCCCATACCACATTGTACTTCATCGCAGATCATTAAAATACCCTCTTCATCACAGATTTGACGGATTCCCTGCATAAATTCATCTGTCGCCAGATTGATACCGCCTTCTCCCTGCAGTGGTTCTAAAATGATCGCACATGTTTTGTCTGTTACAAGCGCCTTCACACTGTTAAGATCATTGTAGTCTGCAAAAGACACTCCAGGTACAAGTGGCTGAAATGGTTCCTGATATGCCGCATGTCCAGTCACTGAAACAGCGCCAAAGCTTCTTCCATGAAAGGATTCTTTCATAGCAATAAATTCATAGCGGCCGGTACCTTTTTTGTAAGCATATTTTCTTGCAGCCTTCAGAGCACCTTCCACTGCCTCTCCACCACTGTTCGTAAAGAAAATACGATCCATCCCGGAAATTCGTTTCAAAACGGTTGCCGCCTGCAGGCATGCTGTATTGTAATAAAGGTTCGATGTATGATAAATTTTATCAATCTGCTCTTTTAATGCTTCATTTAACTCTTCATTTCCATAGCCTAATGAAGTCACTGCATAGCCGGCTGCGAAATCCAGATATTTCTTTCCCTCCGTGTCATATAAATACGCGCCTTCTCCGTGCTCTAATACGACTGGAAATGGATTGTAAGTATGCACAAGCTGTTCATTCGTTTCTTTCATGTATTCATTCATATGTTATTCCCCGTGGTAATACTTTTCATCTACATCATTTTTAATAGCAGTTCCAATTCCTTTGTTTGTAAAGATTTCAAGCAACAGGCAATGTGGGATACGTCCGTCCAGAATATGCACTCTGGAAACTCCATTTTCAATAGCATCAATGCAGTTGCCGAGTTTCGGAAGCATACCGCCACCGATATATCCTTCTTCCATCAGTTTCTTTCCTTCGGAAGCATTCAGTTCCGAGATCAATGTATCAGGGTCTTTCGGATCCTTATATACACCTTCTATATCTGTAAGGAATGCCAGTTTTTCTGCATGGATCGCTTTTGCGATGGCACATGCTGCATCGTCCGCATTAATATTGTATGTATTAAACTCATCATCCAGACCGATTGGTGCAATGATTGGAAGAAAATCTTTTTCCAGCAGATCATAGATGATCTCTGCATTGACTTTCTTTACATCTCCGACGAATCCGATGTCTTCTCCGTCTGCATATTTCTTATCAACTTTTAAGAGGGCACCATCTTTTCCGCTAATACCGATTGCACGGACGCCAAGGCTTTCTACGAGCTGCACAAGGCTTTTGTTGACTTTTCCAAGCACCATTTCCGCAAGCTCCATTGTCTCTTCGTCTGTAACTCTGAGCCCATTGACAAAATGTGGTTCCATTCCGACTTTTCCGACCCACTTGCTGATCTCTTTTCCACCACCGTGGACAATGATTGGTTTAAAGCCTACCAGTTTTAAAAGAGTCACATCCTCAATGACTCTCGCCTTCAGTTCCTCGTCTACCATGGCACTTCCGCCGTATTTTACAACAATGATCTTGCGATTAAATCGTTGGATATATGGAAGTGCCTCTATGAGCACTTCCGCTTTATCTAAGTATTTCTGCATTGATTTTTCCATTTTCGTCTTCCTCCCTTGCTGCATTATATTTTCAGTTACACTTATTGGAGTTTCTTTAGCTTCTATAATCTGCGTTGATCTCAATATATCCATGGGTCAGATCACAGCCCCATGCAGTTGCGCTTTCACTTCCCATTTTCACATCTGCAATAGCTGTAACTTCCTTCTCTGATAAAATCTTTGTTGCCTCTTCTTCACTGTAGTCAACGGCTGTACCATTTTCAATGATTTTGATCTTACCTGCGGCGCTCTCAAAGAAAAGATCGACTTTTTCCGGATCAAACTGTGCGCCGGAGTATCCCATTGCACAGAGGATTCTTCCCCAGTTTGCGTCATGTCCTGCAATTGCGGTCTTTGTAAGGTTGGAACACACAATTGATTTTGCAAGTGTTTTTGCCTGTTCCACGCTTTCGCATCCGATTGCCTTTACCTCAAATAATGCAGTTGCGCCTTCTCCATCTCCTGCGATCTTCTTCGCAAGATATTCATTGATCACATGCAATGCTTTTTTGAATTTATTATACGCTTCGGATCCATAAGTGATCTCTTCGTTCTCTGCCAGACCATTTGCCAACAGAACAACTGAGTCGTTCGTCGATGTGTCACCATCTACCGAGATCATATTGTAAGTATCACCTACATCCTCACTCAATGCTTTCTGCAATGCTTCTTTTGTAATATTAGCATCCGTTGTTATAAATGCAAGCATTGTACACATATTCGGATGAATCATTCCTGAACCTTTCGCCATACCGCCGATTGTAACTTTCTTGTCTCCTACTTCAATTTCCATAGCAAGTTCTTTTTCATATGTATCTGTCGTCATGATCGCTTTGGCAGCCTCTGTTCCATTTTCCAGAGAATTGTTTTTCTTTTCTGCAAGTACTTTGATTCCTGCTGTCAGCTTATCGATTGGAAGCTGTTTCCCGATCACACCGGTGGAACCAATAAGAACGCCGTCTGCTGCCACGCCTAATTCTTTTGCTGCCGCGTCAGCAGTATCTTTGCAATATCCGAATCCTTCTGCTCCGGTACATGCGTTAGCAATTCCGGAGTTTACGATGATTGCCTGTGCTTTTGCATTGCTTTTTACAACCTGCTGATCCCATTTTACCGGTGCTGCCTTTACGACATTTGTTGTAAATGTTCCTGCTGCCACGCACGGAACTTTACTGTAAACGAGTGCCATATCTGTTCTGTCTTTGTATTTGATCCCTGCCGCTGCGCTTGCTGCCTCAAATCCTTTTGCTGCTGTTACTCCACCTTTTACCTGTTTCATGTCTGCTTCCACCTTTCTTTTTTCTGCTTATCTATTGAATGCTGTAATATTTTCTTCATTTAAAATGAAATCATAATAGTTTACGTCTCCGCGCTCTTTCCAGCCGATTTCTTTCCAGAACGCATTTCCAATATCATTTTCTGAAAATGCGATCAAGGAGACATTGCTGATTCCTTCTTCTTTCAGTGCTTCCATTGCAAATACGACCATTGCCTTTCCTATTCCATGCATACGGTATGCAACGTCTACACACACGTGGTAAAGACATCCACGTCTTCCGTCATGTCCGCAAAGAATCGCACCGACGATCTTACCGTCTTCTTCTGCCACTACACTTGTTGTCGGATTTCTTTTCAGGAATCGTGCGACTCCTTCCTTCGAATCATCTACGCTTCGGATCCCAAAGCCTTTGATACGCATCCAAAGTGCGTGTACTTCTTCAAAATCCTTATTTTCCATTACTCTGATATTCATATCTAGCCATCAACTCCTCTTTTTATCAAACTTCTTTAAGGGAACATTGGTACCAGTTCTAATCCTTCGCTTTCTTTCAATCCGAACATGAGATTCATATTCTGCACCGCCTGTCCGGCTGCACCTTTGACGAGATTATCGATGGCTCCCATCATAATGACACGATTTGTTCTCGGATCGATCTTGAAGTTGATGTCAACGTAGTTGCTTCCTTCTACCCATTTTGTCTCTGGATAAACACCTTCCGGAAGTACACGGACAAATTTTTCTTCTTTATAATATTTATCATAAATTGCTTTTACTTCTTCATAAGTTACATCTTTTTTCAACGATGCATACTCGGTTGCGAGAATACCTCGGTTCATCGGAACAAGATGTGGCGTGAAATTGATGTACACTTTTTCATTGGATGCATACCCTAACTGTTCTTCAATCTCAGGCGTATGTCTGTGCTCCGCAACACCGTACGCTTTCATATTTTCATTCACTTCGCAGAAGAGATTCGGAAGCTTCGTCCCTCTTCCCGCCCCGGAAGTACCTGATTTGGCATCGATGATCAGCGTATTCATATCGATGAGCCCTTCCTTCGCAAGTGGATATGCAGTGAGGATTGAACAGGTTGTATAACATCCCGGATTCGCTACGAGCCTTGCATTCTTTACATCTTCTCTGTTAATCTCACATAATCCATAAACTGCTTCTTCGATAAACTGTGGACTGTTATGTTTGATCTTGTACCACTTTTCATAAGTAGATACATCTTTTATACGGTAATCTGCGCTTAAGTCAATGATCTTTGTCTGCGACAGGATCTCTTCTGATAACATAGATGCACAGAATCCCTGTGGCGTAGCGGTAAAGATCACATCCACCTTTTTTGCAAGTTCTTCCATATTATCATCCAGACATTTCGCATCAACGATCTCAAACATATTGCGATACACATCTGCATAATTCTGATCGATATAGCTTCTGGATCCATACCAGACAATTTCTACTTCTTTGTGACCAGTTAATATCCTTACAAGTTCCCCTCCGGCATACCCGGTTGCCCCAATAATTCCTGCTTTAATCATGTACATCATCCTCCTGTTGCATCTTTATACTTATTGTGTCTAACGATAATTGTCATGTTCCTATATTCTATCGGCCTTTCAAATTGCTCCGACATTGAATATGCGAATAATTATACATCTACCTTGTATATTATGCAAGTTTTTTCTTGCATAATTATTCAACATGGTGTATAGTTATCCTTGTAATCGCAAAAAACACACTTAATAGATATACAGGAGGATATGCATTATGAAAGAAAAAGTAGTACTTGCCTACTCAGGTGGACTTGACACAACAGCTGTTATTCCGTGGTTAAAAGAAACATTTGGATATGAAGTTATCTGCTGCTGCGTAAACTGCGGACAGGGAGAAGAACTGGATGGACTGGAAGAAAGAGCAAAAATGTCCGGCGCTTCTAAATTATATATAGAAGATATCGTCGATGATTTTGCAGACAACTATATCGTTCCTTGTGTACAGGCACATGCTGTATACGAAGACAAATATCTGATCGGTACTGCTATGGCTCGTCCGGCAATTTCCAAAAAGTTGGTAGAGATTGCACGTAAAGAAGGTGCGGTAGCCATCTGTCATGGTGCGACCGGTAAAGGAAATGACCAGATCCGTTTTGAGCTGAGCATCCGTGCTCTCGCACCGGACATTAAAATCATCGCTCCGTGGAGAATGACAGATGTGTGGACAATGCAGTCCCGTGAAGATGAGCTTGCTTATTGTAAAGCACACGGAATCGATCTTCCATTTGATGCAAGTCACAGCTATAGCCGTGACCGTAACTTATGGCACATCAGCCACGAAGGATTAGAGCTTGAAGATCCTTCCTGCGAGCCAAACTACGACGATATGCTCGTAATGAGCGTCTCACCGGAAAAAACTCCAGACAAAGGTGAATATGTGACAATGACATTTGAAAAAGGTATTCCGAAAACAATCAACGGCGAAGCTATGAAAGTTTCGGATATCATACGCAAACTCAATGAACTCGGTGGAAAACATGGTATCGGTATTATCGACATCGTAGAAAACCGTGTCGTTGGTATGAAATCCCGTGGTGTATATGAAACGCCGGGAGGAACGATTCTTTATGAAGCACACCAGCAATTAGAAGAGCTGATTTTAGACCGTGCAACATATGAAGTAAAAGAAGAGATGGCAAATAAACTTGCCCAGGTCGTATACGAAGGAAAATGGTTCACACCACTTCGCGAGGCGATCCAGGCATTTGTGGAAAGCACACAGGAATATGTGACAGGTGAAGTAAAATTCAAGCTTTACAAAGGAAATATCATCAAAGCCGGAACGACTTCTCCATATTCACTTTACAACGAATCACTTGCAAGCTTTACAACCGGTGATCTCTATGACCACCACGACGCTGACGGATTCATCAACCTCTTCGGACTGCCGCTGAAGGTTCGTGCAATGAAAATGCAGGAAGTAAAAGAAAATCAGAAATAAATAGCTCCACAAAAAAAGCCCCAGATCAATTCTGAGGCTTTTTTACTCTATTTTCTTCGTGCGTACCTAAGTGCTACCAACAGTGCTCCAAGCACAACATATAAATCTGCCAGATTCGCAGTCAGTCTCTTTAAAAACTTACACTTCCCGTCATAGCCGATATAATCGACTACCGCACCTTTCATAATACGGTCATATGTATTGCTGAGTGCACCGGCAGTTGTAAGAATGAGGCCAATCTTGCAAATTTTCTCTCCCTTTTGCAGGAAAACTTTCAAATCCGCAAGAGCAATTGCCACGAGTCCGACTACAGATGCTTTCAGAGGAAGATCTTCCACCTTTTCAAAACTACTGAAGATCATTCCTCTATTATAGAACTTTCGCAAGATCACGTGAGGGATTCTCGTCTTTTCTTCTCGTTTCTCATCATAATTTTCTTCAATGTGTCTCTTGATCACCTGATCTGCTGCAAACAGACCAGCGATCATCCCTCCAGCCGTACATCTGCTCATTACAGTACTCCTTTGATATGCTCAATCTCTTCTGCGATCTTTGTCATCTCTTCATCACGCTTTTCGATCGCCTCACAGATTGTTACGTAATCCAGATCAGAAATCTCTCCCTGAACGAATTTATCGTAGACCATACGCCCCATATCCATAAGGTCTCTGTCATTTGCACGGCGCAATGTGCGCATATCGCTTTTTAACTTCTGTACTTCAATTGTATCTTCTGTCCTTTTGCCGATCTCATTCACTGCATCAGACAGCTTCTTCCCCAAATCTTCAAAAAAATCTGCCATACCTGTACCTCCAGTCTATTGTTTTTGCAAGCAACCGCTTGTAAATTTAACTTCAGTATACTCGCATCCAAAGACGATAGCAACCGTATTATCGAGATTTCAAACTACTGATTCTTCTTTTCTTTCTTTTTATTCCAGGATACGCCAGGAATCTTATTCAGCATACGCTCAATGATCTCTACAGACTCTTCGATACCATAGCTTGCACTGTTAAAGCAGATATCGTAGTTTTCTGCTGCTCCCCACTTCATTCCTGTATAGAAATGGAAATAATCGTTGTGCTTTTTATCCATCTTCTTAAGTTCGCGCACAGCCTGTTTTAAAGTCAGATCATTTACTTCCATATACCGTTTTACACGCTGCTCAAAAGGTGCAGTAATAAAAATACTGATATGTGGAATACGATTATTTGTAAGAATCACGTCTGCGCAACGTCCCATAACAATAAAGTCTTCTTCTTTCGCCATCTTACATATAAGATCACTTTGATTGAAGAAAATCGCATCTTCCTTTTTCAATCCATGATAGCGGTTGAATTCATGTAGCTTCTGACGGATTCCTCTTGCCTCACCGAAGTGCTTCTCATATTTGTCCTCAATGAGTCCTTCTTGATCTTTGTCTCCATTGACTTTCGGATCATTTTCTACTTCGAGACGTTTTAATACTTCCTGCAGAATTTCCACATCATAGTAATTAATATGTAATGCGTCTGCCAGCGCAAATCCGATATCATTACCGGCGCTTCCCTGTGTTCGTCCGATACAGATGACAAGGTGATCTCCCTTTTTAAACTTTTTCTCCATACGGACTGTATTAAGCTTCGCACGCTTTTTATTCAGAATATCAACTTTTCCAAAGCCTTCTGGAAGCTTGGCAACTTCCTTCAAAATGGAAGCATATTCTGCCATTACTTCTGCTTTTATCTCTTCATCCTTGATCGTTCTTGCCATATTACTGATCAATGCAAGTTCGCTTCGAAGAAGGTGTCCCTGTGGTCGAAGTGTCATAAGTTTTGTCAGATTCTCCACACAAGTCTGTCTGTCATCTGTGAAAGTTCTTCCAAGTGAAGATCCAATACTTTCATATACTTTTACATCCAGATCATAAATACGCTCTGCAAGTTCTATACATTTTTTCTGATTATCTTCCATCATCTGCACCTCCTACAAAAAGAATACCAGTGTGTCCATAATAAACACCGGAACTAAGAACAACAGTGACCAGACGATATATCCGAAGAATGACGGCATACGCACACCGTTTTCGTCGGAAATAGATTTCACCATGAAGTTTGGTGCATTTCCAATGTATGTATTGGCACCCATGAATACAGCACCACATGAAATTGCAGTCAGCATCTTAATTGAGATTGTACCGACTGTCGTTGCCATTCCCTTTGTAAATCCAAGTGTACCTGCGGTTGTCAGGAACACGAGATAGGTTGGTGTGTTATCAAGGAAACTAGAGAGCATTCCAGTTGCCCAAAACATCTCGAACGCATTCTTGATTCCAAGCTTTGGTCCAAATGATTTTAAGATCATAAGCGCTGGCTGCATTGTAATAAAAATACCGATAAATAAAACAGCAACTTCCTTAATTGGACCCCACGTAAAGTGGTTCTTTGTACGGATTGATTCTTCCGTAGTCTTGTAAGAAAGATAAGCAGCCAATAAAATGATCACAATCTCAATAATGGCCGGATACGTAAGTGTCACTTCACGGAATACATGAATTCCTCTCACATTGCCAGCTGCGTCTTTAAACATTGGCATATTCGGCAATGTTCCGCTTAAAATAACAGCAGCTACGATCATCACAAGGAAAATTACATTGTGAAGTCCGGAAATCTCAAAATCTGTTCCCGGCTTGCTAATATCCGGTTTCAAACCTCTTGCAATGTCTCTTCTATATGCACGTCTGTCCATGAAATAAAAGGCGATCAGTAAAAGCACCATATTGAACAGAAGCACTGGGAATAAGTGCATACTCCAGAAAAACGGTACGCCCCTCATAAATCCCATCAAAAGCGGTGGATCACCGATTGGTGTCAGACAGCCGCCCATATTCGATACCATGAAAATAAAGAATACCATAAGCTGACGCTTATTTCTTCTCCATGCGTTCATCTTAAGCACCGGTCTTACAAGCAGCATACTTGCTCCTGTTGTACCAATACAGCTTGAAAGCAAAGTTCCAAATGCAAGGACCGCCACATTAAGCCTCGGCGAACCTGCAAAATCTCCTTCCAATGTTATGTTTCCCGATACGCAGAACAGTCCAAATAGCAGGACAATAAATGTAAGATAGTCATTGAGCACACATTCCAAAACCGTCTCAAACGAATTTCCTACACCAAACTTTACTGCATAAGGAATCACAAATAACAGTGACCACATAGCTACAACCAGTGGCTGGTTTTTCTCCCACCATTCTCCTTTCACAAGTGGCATGACTGCAATGCAAAGAAGCAGTCCCGCAAATGGGATACATAGCCATGCTGGAATAATCGTTTCCATTTTTTAATACCTCCTTCTTGTCTTAACCTTCGTTGTAAATTTTATGATAACCGTGGCACATCCTGTCCTCTCAATGTAATAACAGGGCCTCCGTTACCTTCAATATAAGCTTTTGTGATGACTACATGTCCGATACTGTCATCTTTCGGAATTTCATACATAATATCAAGCATAAATTCTTCGATAATCGCACGCAGAGCTCTCGCTCCTGTATCTTTTTTCATTGCTTTTTCCGCAATTGCCTCAAGCGCACCATCATCAAATTCCAAATCAACTTCATCTAATGCAAGAAGTTTCTGATACTGTTTTAAAATTGCATTCTTTGGCTCTTTCAAGATTTTGATATACATATCTTTATCAAGACCTTTTAATGTAAATACGATTGGAAGACGTCCTAAGAACTCCGGTATCATACCAAAGTTTCTAAGATCCTCAGTCGTAACCTTTTCTAAAATTGTCTTATCGTTATTAAAACGATCTTTTAAATCCGCTCCAAATCCGATGGAAGACTGCTTTGTCAGTCGCTCTTTGATAATACTCTCAAGATCCGGGAATGCACCTCCGCAGATAAAGAGAATGTTCTTTGTATTCACTGTTGTAAGCGGTACCATCGCATTCTTACTGTTCGCTCCGACCGGGACTTCCACGTTGCTTCCTTCTAATAATTTGAGCATTCCCTGCTGTACTGATTCTCCGCTTACATCTCTCTGGCTGGAATTTTTCTTCTTGGCGATTTTATCGATCTCATCGATAAAAATAATTCCCTGCTCTGCCTTCTCCACATCATTGTCTGCTGCCGCCAGAAGTTTAGAAACAACACTCTCGATATCATCACCGATGTATCCGGCTTCTGTAAGAGAAGTGGCATCTGTGATTGCAAGCGGTACATCAAGAATTCTTGCCAGTGTCTTTACAAGATAAGTTTTACCAGAGCCAGTAGGCCCGATCATAAGCATGTTTGATTTTTCAATCTCGATGTCATCCATCGTATCTGTAGCTACACGTTTGTAGTGATTGTAAACCGCTACAGACATTGCCTTCTTTGCATACTCCTGTCCTACCACATACTCATCTAACTTTGCTTTGATCTTATGCGGTGCCGGAAGATTGTGAATATCTACAAGCGGTGTACGCGCTTCGCCCTCTTTTTTTCTCTTTACTTTCTGCTGTTTCGGAATCATATTTTCCAGATCTGACATATTCATGATCTGGATCCCCGGCATATTCATAAGCTGGCTGTAATCGATCTGTCCACTGTTCATCGCATCAAAGCTCTTCTGCATACAGTCGTTACATACACAGACATTATTTGGCAGTTCGATCATCTTTCCAGCTACGCTTTCCGGTCTTCTGCAAATAAAACATACTTTTTCATAGTCATCATCATCGTCATCATCTACAGATTCCACGCCTGCTGTCTCTACTTTTTCTACTTCTTCCGTCTCATTGACGTCTTCTATCTCATTAAAGTTTTCTACTTCGTTATTCATATTGTTTTTATCTTGTTCAGACATAGTCTCTTCCTTTCCTTACTTTTCTACCATCTCAAGAAACATTTCCTCAGAAATGATCGGCACGTGAAGTTCATTCGCCTTCTTGTTCTTGGATGATGTTGATGTAATATCATTGTTTATAAGATAATTCGTCTTTGAAGTGACTGATCCTGTGACCTTTCCCCCAAGACTTTCTATTAATTCCTTCAGCTCTTTGCGGTTGGCAAAATGTTCCACACTTCCGGTAATAACAAAATTGACTCCTGCAAAGATCTGTTCTTTTTCTTCACCTTCGTTGCTTTCGATCTTAAGCTCTGCCAGCAGATTTTTAAACTTCTCTACATGAGAAGCATCTTTAAAATATTCTGTAAATGCACCGGCGATCACCGCTCCGATTCCCGGAATCTCGCTTAACTGTTCCTTATCCGCGCCAATCATTGCATCTACATCATTTTTAAATTCCTTACAGATCACCTTTGCATTGGAAAGTCCGATGTTTGCAATGCCAAGCCCATATATTACTTGCGGAAGCGTTGTGGTTCTTGCCTTCTCCACACTTTCTATAATGTTCTGATAAGACTTTTCTCCAAAGCCTTCCATCGTTTTAATCTCTTCAGCGAAGCGGTCCAGATGGAAGAGATCTGCAAATTGTTTTACATATCCACGATCTATAAATTTCTCCAGCGTAGATTCTGACAATCCTTCTATGTTCAATGCATCTCTGCTCACAAACAGTGAAAATGATTTAATATGCTTTGCCTGACAGTCTGGATTTGTACAGTACAATGCTTTCGCATTGCTTACCTGTTTCACCGCTGTCGCACCGCCACATACCGGGCAGACTGCAGGGATATCTTTCACTCCGCTTCTTGTCAGATTTTCTGCAATCTGTGGGATGATCATATTTGCCTTATATACTTCAATCTTATCCCCTACGCCAAGCTCTAATTCTTTCATAATACTTATATTATGAACGCTCGCACGACTTACTGTTGTACCTTCTAATTCTACCGGTTCAAATATGGCAACCGGATTGATAAGTCCTGTTCTGGACGGACTCCATTCAATCTCCAGAAGATGGGTCTTTGCTTTTTCATCTGCCCATTTAAATGCATAAGAATCTCTCGGGAACTTTGCTGTTCTTCCTAGGGATCTTCCATAAGCGATGTCATCATAAACAAGCACAAGTCCGTCAGATGGAAAATCATTGGTTACGATCTTTTTTGAAAAATCAGCCACCGCATCTTCTACCTGCTCTCTCGTCACCATCACATGTTCTACGACTTCAAATCCCTGCTCTTTGAGCCAGCGCATCTGCTCTTCCCTTGAATTCTTAAAATCTACGCCATCTGCCTTGACAAGTGTAAATGCGTAAAAGCGTACATTTCTCTTTGCCGTGATCTCATTGTTCAGCTGTCTTACAGACCCGCTGCATAAGTTTCTTGGATTCTTATACTTTGCATCGACATCCGGTATCGTCTCATTGATCTTCTCAAAATCTTTATATCCGATCACTGCCTCTCCACGAAGAATCAATTCATCCTTGTAACTGATCTTAAGTGGAATATTTTTAAATACACGGGCATTATTCGTAATAACCTCGCCTACTTCCCCATTTCCACGGGTAACTGCCTTATATAATTCTCCATCACGATAAGTAAGAACAATCGTCAATCCATCCATCTTCCAGGACATCAAAGCCTTCTGTTCTCCTACAAATTGCTTCAGTTCCTCTACTTCTTTCGTCTTATCAAGAGAAAGCATTGGACTTTCATGTCGCTCTTTTGGCAGCTCACTTAACACTTCATAGCCGACATTCACTGTTGGGCTATCAGATAATGTAATTCCCAGTTCTTTTTCTAATTCTGTCAGCTCATCATATAATCGGTCATACTCTAAGTTGCTCATGATCTCCTGAGCATCCTGATAATAAGCTTTAGCTGCGCGGTTTAAAAGCGTCACCAGCTCCTGCATCCGTTCCTGCTTCTGTCTGTTCATATAACTTCTCCAACTCCTGCTTCGTTAATTTGCGAAATGCTCCTGTTTTCAAATCTTTTAATTCTATATTCATGATCCTTGTGCGCACAAGCTTCTTCACTTCATAGCCAAGTGCACTGCACATTCTTCGGATCTGTCGGTTCAACCCCTGCGTGAGCACAATCGTAAATGTATACTTTCCAATCTTCGTCACCTTGCACGGACGCGTGACCTGATCGAGCTTCTTCTCTGCATCTACGATATGTACCCCTTCTGACATTTTCCGTATAAACTCTTCCGTCAGTGGCTTGTCAACCGTTACTTTATATTCTTTCTCATGTCCGTATCTGGCACGCATCATGCGATTAATAAGATCTCCGTCATTGGTCATGAGTAAAAGTCCTTCCGATTCTTTATCGAGACGTCCGGCGTAGGTAACCCGCTCCGGATAATTTAAAAAGCGGATAATATTATTCTTTGTTCGTCTATCCTCGGTACAGATAATACCGACCGGCTTATTGACCGCCAGTACGATCTTTTCATTTCCTGCCTGAATTGTTTTCTTTCCTACCTTTATAACCTGTTCCTCAGAAACCTGCATACCCGGTACTGCGCGTTTTCCATCTACGGTTACGCGCCCGCTTTCAATGAGCCTGTCCGCCTCTCTTCTGGAGCAGACTCCGGCTGCACTGAGGTATTTATTTAATCTCATCATATTTTTATACCTCATCTGTTTTTTCGTATTTTCTCGCCAGTCTAAACACGTATTATAGCACAATCATTCAAAAAAAAAAAGATGCCCTTTTTCTCTTTTTTTGAATGAAATATTTTTACTTTCTTGTTATAATTAAATTTCAGAAAGGAGCACATTCTATGATTACGTTATCTCTCAAGGCGAAAGCCTCTATGTCGCATTTGCTTCTCAAAGAGACATTCGATAAATTTTCCTTTATTGAAGCACAGATCACAACATTTAATAAATTTACAATAGATGGATTTTTACAGAAAGATTTTTTCGACGAACCGCCGGTTGAAACTTACGCAAGATGGAAGGACGTCAGAGACCATTGTTTTCGGATCATCCGCGGACAGCGCACACCACTGAGTTTTAAGATCGTTCTTTCCCTGGCTTCCTCCCACTTTGAAGCTTTTTTAAAAAGAGAAGGAATCACTGGATTCACTGCAAATGATATTACAGGGCTTTATCTGAATTTCAATTATGACGGCACTTCCCTTCATTGCATTACCGGCACTTCTCTTCGTACGTTTACGATGGACAAGTCTCTGGAATATGCGTGGGATACATATGTAAAAAACTTTTTACTCGAAAATGATCTGGATACATCTGTAAATTTATAATTTATACAAAATGTGTCAAAAACCGGTACAGGAAGCTTTTATACTTCCCGCACCGGTTTTTTAATCTCTATTATTAATTTTCTAATATTTATTTTGTCAAAAGCATCATAATCTCATTGCTTCTCTTAACAAATGCTGTCATCTCTTCCGGATTCAGTGGTTTGTGTGCAAGCATTGCAAGATCATAGAGCTGTTTGCAGATCACACTTGCATTCTCGCTGTCTTTATGGTCAACAATATACTGTACCAATGGATGGTTTGCATTCAAGATCAATGAACTCTCTCCTCCAAGATCCATTTCATTCATTCCATACATCTTCATCATTTCCTGCATACGACGGCTCTGCTCAGATAAGGTGATCATAGAAGCAATGGACTCATCTTTCAGTTTTGCGATCTTTACATCCAGCTTGTCATTTCCTAATTCTTTACGGAAAATCTCGATCAGGCTGTCAGAAGTTTTCTTAAATGCTTCCTTATCTTCCTCTGCCACTTCTTCTTTTGCTGTATCTGTAACATCTGCGTCGATTCTCTGGAAACGGATCGTAGGATTTCTCTGCTCTAACTGTGTAATAAACGGAGAATCGATATTGTGTCCTAAGATTACTGCATCCTGTCCCTGGTTTTTGAACATGTTGATGTACTGGCTCTGCTGGATCTCATCCGTTACATAGTAGATTGTTGTCTTAATCTCTTCTACTGTATTGTCATCTGTATTTTCCTCTTTGTTATCGTTGTGCTCAACGATCTCTCCGCCATTTTCTTCAATGCAGTCTTTCAAAGTGAGATATTTGTGATCTAAGTTTTTAAATAAAATCGCATCTTTCATCTTGTCACAGAATTTCTCATCTTTGAGACATCCAAATTTAATAAACGGACTGATGCTGTCCCAGTATTTTTCATAATCTTCTCTCTTTGTCTTACACATTCCGGCAAGCTTATCTGCAACTTTTTTAGAAATATATTCAGAAATCTTATTTACAAATCCATCATTCTGCAGCGCGCTTCTTGATACGTTAAGCGGCAGATCCGGACAGTCGATCACTCCTTTTAACACCATAAGGAATTCCGGAATAACCTCTTTAATGTTATCTGCGATAAATACCTGGTTATTGTAAAGCTTGATCGTTCCTTCTACTGACTCATACTCGGTGTTGATTCTTGGGAAGTAAAGGATTCCTTTCAAGTTAAATGGATAGTCCATATTCAGATGGATCCAGAATAATGGTTCCTTATAATCTAAAAATACTTTACGGTAAAATTCCAGATAATCCTCATCGGAGCACTCGTTCGGATGTTTTGTCCACAGTGGATGGATATCACTTAAAGAAACCGGACGTTTTTCAATCTTTACTTTCTCTTTGGCAGGTTCTGTCTCCACCATTTCTTTCTCGCCGTTTTCATTTTCTTTTTCTTCCATCTTAGCTTCTTCGTGAATGTGCTCTACTACGACATCATCTTCTCTGAGCTCACTCTCATCGATTGTCTCGTATTCCGGTTCTGCTCCTTCTTTGGAAAGGAAGATCTCTACCGGCATGAAAGAACAATATTTTTCAATAACTTCTCTTACACGATATTCATTAGCGAACTCCAAGCTATCCTCATTGAGGTATAAAGTCATCGTAGATCCGACTTCCGTCTTTGTACCTTCTTCCATCTCATACTCTGTGCCGCCTTCGCTTACCCAGTGTACCGGCTTTGCACCTTCTTTGTATGACAATGTATCGATATGTACTGCATCTGCTACCATAAATGCAGAATAAAATCCAAGACCGAAATGTCCGATCATATCATCTTCAGTTGTTTTGTCTTTATATTTTTCAAGAAACTTTGTTGCCCCCGAAAATGCAATCTGTGTAATATACTCTTCTACTTCATCAGCTGTCATTCCAATACCATTATCGGTAAACTTCAGCGTTTTTTCCTCTGGATTCACTTCTACAGTAATCTTTGGTTTATATCCTTCCGGGAGCTGATACTCACCCATAATGTCTAATTTCTTTAATTTTGTGATTGCATCGCATCCGTTGGATACCATCTCACGAACGAAAATATCATGATCGGAATATACCCATTTTTTAATGATTGGGAAAATATTTTCACTGCTGATTGATAAACTGCCTTTTTTTGCTGCCATTTTAACCACTCCTGTTTCTATAATTTCATTATGCGGATATGTCCGCTATTCGTCTCTAAAGGATATAATAAGCCTCCTAATTTTAAAAGTCAATACAAAATTAGCACTCTTTTAGTAAGAGTGCTAATAATTTTTTGAAGTTTCTAAAATTTTTATAAACTTGGTTGTTGCAGACTGTTATTCTACGCTCTTTAGTGATTCTACCATATTGATCTTGCGAAGTTTGAAATACATCACTCCATTTACAATAACAGAGAACAATACAGTAAATAAAAAGCTATATACATAACTTGGAAGGTTAATATTTCGTCCAAACATCGCCGCATCTACCTCTACTGTCTGGATGACAAAAAGGTGTAACACGCGACCAATTCCGATTCCAACGATGGCTCCTATGAAAGTCAAAAGGAAATTTTCACGGTATACATATGCTGCAACTTCCGGATCGTAAAAGCCAAGAACTTTCAGCGTAGCCAGTTCTCGTTGTCTCTCTGCAATATTGATGTTATTGAGATTATAAAGGACAACAAATGCAAGCATTCCGGCTGATATAATGAGCACGATCATTACAAGATTCAGACTCTTTAGCATATCATTAAGCTGGGATTGGATCTCATGCATGTAACTTACATTCAGCACTTCTTTTCTTGCCAGGATCTCCTTTCCTGCATCTTCCTTCTGCTTCAGAGAATAACCACTCTTCGTCGTAAATAAAAAGCAGTTGTATTCTGGCTTCTCACCGTAAGTTTTCTCGTAGCAGGACGATGTCATGTACATGTAATGTCCCATGTAGTTTTCACAAATTTCTAAGATTTTAACTTTTTTATCCCCATTCTCCTCATCTTTAATGCGGATTGTATCACCGACTTTCACTTTGAGAAGCTTTGCTGTCTTCTCACTTACGATCACACCGTCATCTGTCAATGCGTATGGTGTATGTGTCTTTCGATCCCGGAAATGTACATATTCCTTCACTTTCTCCGGCTCAGAAAATACAATTGTATAAGTAGAGCGTTTTTTCTCACCCTTCTTAAGAGTAACCAGCTGCATCTTTGCCTTCATGTGTCGTGCCAGATCTTTGTCCTTTGTAAGGAATGCATCTAATTTGTCTATCTTCTCATCTGATAAATCTTCTTTCATATAAATGCTTCCATCGTAATATTGCAGATTTGTATATTGAAGATCAGCAATCTCAAAGATAGAATCTCGAAGTCCAAATCCAACAAGCATTAATGCCATACATCCACCGATTCCAAAAATAGTCATAAAAAATCGTTTCTTATAACGCATAAGATTTCGAACCGTTGACTTCCATGTAAAACTTAAATGCTTCCATATAAATCCCACGCGCTCTAAAAGTACACGCCTTCCAATCTTCGGTGTTGGTGGCCGCATAAGGATCGCCGGCGCGCCCTGTAGTTCTCGATAACAAGCTTCCATCGTTGCAAGCAATGTACATGCAACCGCCACAACTGATGCCATCACTGCATAGCCCCAATGATACGGGATAAGAATCTCCGGAATATGTAAATACATTATTCCGTAGGAGTAGATGATAATAAACGGGAAGATCTTCTCTCCGATCAAAAATCCCATCACGCTTCCAATCACTGATGCCAAAAGCGCATATCCGATGTATTTAGCTGCAATCGCACCTTTTCCATATCCAAGTGCTTTCATCGTTCCGATCTGCGTACGTTGTTCTTCCACCATACGTGTCATACTTGTAAGACTTATCAGTGCTGCAACAAGGAAGAAGATCACCGGAAATACTTTTCCGATAGCTTTCATTCGGTCTGCGTTTTCTCCAAAACCGGTATACTCAGGCAGATCATCGCGATTGCTTATGTACCATTTTGCCTTTGGAATATCTTTGATTTTTTCCTTTGCATCGGCTACTTTCTTTTCTGCTTTTTTTATTTTTCTCTCGGCCTTTTTCTTGCCTTTTTGATAACTTACCTTCGCATCTTCTAATTTCTTTTCGTTTTTCCGGATCTCTTTTTCACCGTCGGTGAGCTTTTTTTCTTCATTTGCTAATTTGACATAAGATGATTTGATCGTTTTCCGTCCGGAACGGATCCTTGCCTTTGCCATATCAAGCTTCTGTCTGTTTGCCTTAAGTTGCGACTGGGTTTTACAAAGCTTCTCCTTTGCAGCATCAAGCTGATACTTCATCTGTTGGAGCTGTGGCTTATACTCTTCCACCTGCCCCATCTGCGCTTCCATCTGTTCGTATTTTTTCAAATTCGTATTGTATTCTCGCCAACCGTTTTTCAGCTGTTTTTCTCCGGATGCAAGCTTTGTTCTTCCGGATTTATATTCTCTCTCTGCCTGATCCAACTGTCTTTCTTTCGTTTTCAGCGTCTTTCTTGCATCAGCGATCTTGACTTTTCCGTTAGATAACTCTTTCTTTGCTGTCTGAAGTTCTCTCTCACCGTCTTTTATTTTATTTCTTGCTTTCCTTAGCTTTCGATCCGACTTTTTCTTCCCGTCTGCCAACTTCTTTTCTGCTTTTTCAACTTTTTCATTCGCTTCATCGACAAGCTCCTGACGTCTGATGGCACCTCGTTTCTTACCAAGCTTTTCCATCTGGTCTGTTGCTTTTTCAATTTTCTTATCATAAGCCTTCGTATAAGCCATCTCTTCCTTGGCACCCTTTACTTGCAGGCAGGCTTCCGTATACGTATCCAGCGCAAAAGAATCTTTCGTCACAACTAAAAATCCATCTACGGTACCTTTGCCGATTGTTGTACTGCCACGGCTGAAGGAAATATAACACGGGCTGTTTCCGATTCCAACCACCCGGTAAGTGTCTTTTTTCAAACTGTCAGAAAGCGGATCTTCTGTCCCGGACTTAACTGTGATCATATCTCCAATCTTATAATTCATCTCCTCGTCCGCAAGGCATTCTCCCGCTTTCTTTGGCATACGCCCTTTAGAGACGGTCACTTTGTTCATCGTCTCCGGCAAAGTCATCACATGCAATACAAGCTGATCGTCTACTGTATCGCTTAACACATCTACACTGTATGCACCTTCTGCTTTTTCAATCATATCCGCCCGGTCAAGCGCTTTCACATCTTCTTTTGTAATTCCTAACGTGCTGACTGCTTTTATATCCATCAGATCTGCACCGTCAAAATACGAATCACCGGTCGCACGCATGGATGGTTCCGATGCACGGATCCCTGAGAAAAATGCAACTCCCAATGCCACAATAAATAGCATGGAAAAAAATCTTCCCGGGCTTTTCTTTAATTCCATAAGGAATTCTTTACGCGTAACTTTCATATTTTTTACCACTCTATCGTATCTACAGATACTGGATTTTTATTTTCCACAATCTCGGCAACTTTTCCGTTTTTGATCTTGATCACACGGTCTGCCATTGGTGCGATCGCAAGGTTATGTGTAATCAGAATGACCGTCATACCTTTCTTCCGACACGTAACCTGTAACAATTTTAAGATAGACTTTCCTGTATTATAATCAAGTGCCCCTGTTGGTTCGTCGCAGAGCAGAAGCTTTGGATTTTTTGCAAGCGCTCTTGCAATGGATACTCTCTGCTGTTCTCCTCCGGATAACTGTGCAGGAAAATTATCCTTTCGATCTTCTAACCCCACTTCCTTTAATACTTCTCCTGCATCCATCGGATCCTTGCAGATCTGTAACGCCAGCTCTACATTTTCAAGTGCGGTAAGATTCGGAATCAGATTATAAAACTGAAATACGAAACCGATATCATCTCTTCTGTATGCTGTAAGCTTCTTTGGCTTGTAGGCTGCAATATTTTCTCCATCAACCCACACATTACCGGAAGTTGCGGTATCCATACCGCCCAATATATTCAGAACCGTCGTCTTTCCGGCTCCACTTGGTCCTACAACAACAGCAAATTCTCCCTTTTCAATTGTAAAATCCATTCCTGCTGCAGCTAAAATCTCTACTTCTCCCATATGATAACTTTTCTTTACATCCTCTAATGTAACAAATGCAGACATTTTTACCACCCCCGTCTGTTTTCCTTTGTTCTTATTGTTAATTATAGCTGATTCCCACCCAAGCGTCCACATGAACAGTCGTTATTTTGCATAAGAAAAACTGCTGCCATGCAAAAGAGCATGCGCAGCAGTCTGTCATTCATTATTTTAAGTCGAGCATTTTATTCTTTACCATTAAAGCAATAAGTACAAATCTTACATGGATCGATTCCGATTGATTCGATCAGATCATCCAGTCTGTGATAACGAAGAGATGTGAAATTCTGCAGTTTGCAAATGTCTTCGATCATCTGCTCATAACGTTTGCTTGTCGGATCTGCATACTCATCTAATATCTCCTGTGGACAATCTTCTCCTTCTCTTTCGCGGATCACACGTCTTGTGATCAACTCCATCTCAGATTTTGATCTGGAGAAATTCAAATATTTACATCCGTATAACAACGGTGGACATGCCGGACGTACGTGTACTTCCTTTGCTCCACTCTTGTAGAGAAATTCGGTTGTCTCACGAAGCTGTGTTCCTCTTACGATAGAATCGTCGATAAGAAGCAGTTTCTTTCCTTCGATCAACGCATGTACCGGAATCAACTTCATCTTAGCAATAAGATTTCTCTGGCTCTGGTTCGTCGGCATGAATGAACGTGGCCAGGTTGGTGTATATTTAATAAATGGTCTCGCATATGGAATGCCGGACTCATTGGCATATCCGATGGCATGTGCAATTCCGGAATCCGGAACACCTGCAACAATATCCGGATGGATCTTGTCTTTGTCTCGTTTTGCAAGCATACTTCCACATTTATAGCGCATCTCCTCTACGTTTACTCCCTCGTAAGAAGAAGTCGGATATCCATAGTATACCCAGAGGAAAGAACAGATCTTCATATCTTTTCCAGGTGCCTTCAATGTCTCCACACCACCTGCGGTTACAAATACGATCTCTCCAGGGCCTAGTTCTTTGTAGTCTTCAAATCCAAGATTGATATACGCGTGACTTTCGAAAGAAACACAATATGCATCTTCTTTTGCACCGACAACAAGTGGCGTTCTTCCGTAACGGTCTCTGGATGCATAGATTCCCTTCTCTGTCATAAGAAGCATTGTCATAGAACCATCTACCTTCTCCTGTACGTACTGAATACCTTCCAGAATGGTATCCTTCTCACAGATCAATGCTGCAACAAGCTCTGTTGCATTCACCTGCCCGTTTGTCATCTCCTGGAAATGAGAATGCGCATTGTCATACAATTCTTCAATCAGTTCTTCATAGTTATTAATCTTTCCAATTGTTGTAATTGCAAAACTTCCTAATTTTGATCTGATCAAGAGTGGCTGTGGTTCAAAATCAGAAATACATCCGATTCCAAGTGTTCCTTTCATCTCGCCGACATCTCTGTCAAACTTTGTACGGAATGGTGAGTTTTCAATATTGTGGATCGCACGGTAAAATCCGTCCTCTCCATAAGTCGCCATGCCGCCTCGTCTTGTTCCAAGGTGTGAATGATAGTCTACTCCATAAAACAGTTCCAACACACAGTCATGCTTGGATGCAACTCCAAAAAATCCTCCCATAATATTCTCCTTTTGCTTTTAATGATATATTTTCATTATTCGATCGTCTTTTTGGCACGAATCACTCCGACAACTTACAATTCTAGCACAAATAACTTCCTACTGTAAAGTTTTCTTACAACATCTCTTTTAGTTTTTCTTTTAACAATGCCGGGTTGGCTTTTCCTTTCGTTTCCTTCATCGCATGTCCGACAAGAGCGCCAAGTACTTTTTCCTTTCCTGCACGGTATGCCTCTACCGTCGCCGGGTCATTTGCAATTACCTTTTTTAATACTTCTTCCAATGCACCATCATCATTTACACTCTTAAGTCCATGTGCTTCGACATACTTTTCCGGCTCTACATCTTCGGTAAATATTTTTTCAAATACTTCTTTTGCAACTGTACCGTTGATCACACCCTTCTCTTTCAAATTAATAAGAGATACCAGGTTCTTTGCTGAAAATGTAATATCCTCCGACTCCATTCCTTTTTCTTTCAAAAGATGCATCATATCGACCATAAGCCAGTTGGATACTTTTTTCGGTTTTCCACAAAGCTTTGCTGCTTCTTCAAAAAGATCGGCTACATGTTTGGAATTAGTAAGGATCTCTGCATCATATTGTGGAATATCATATTCCTTTTTGTAACGTTCCAGTTTTTCTGAACGAAGCTCTGGCTGACGTTTTCTCACTTCAGCAATCCATTCATCGCTGATAACGATCGGCACAAGGTCTGGTTCTGGGAAATAACGATAATCCTTTGCATCCTCCTTTGAACGCATAGCATGCGATGCTTCTTTGTTATCATCCCACCGTCTTGTCTCCTGTACAACTTCTTTTCCTTCTTCGATAAGTTCTATCTGACGCGCTCTTTCCCCTTCAATTGCTCTTGCGATTGCTTTAAATGAATTGAGGTTTTTCATCTCTGTTCGAACGCCAAATTGCAATGCTCCTACTTCTCGCACAGAAAGGTTTACATCAGCTCGCATAGATCCTTCCTGTAATTTACAGTCCGATGCGCCTAAATACTGGATGATCGTGCGCAGTTTTTCAAGATAAGCGATCACTTCCTTAGCTGAGCGCATATCCGGCTCGGAAACAATTTCTACAAGCGGCACTCCACTTCGGTTGTAATCGACCAGTGATGTATCTGTCCACTCGTCATGGATAAGTTTACCTGCATCTTCCTCCATATGCATCTCGTGGATACGGATTTTCTTTTTTGTCCTGCAGATTCAATTTCTACATACCCATTTCTGGCGATTGGAAGATAAAGCTGTGAGATCTGATAGTTCTGTGGGTTATCCGGATAAAAATAGTTTTTCCGATCAAACTTGCACACTCTTGTAATATCACAGTTTGTTGCAAGACCGATCGCCATTGCATATTCCACAACTTGTTTATTGAGAACCGGCAAAGCTCCGGGCATACCTGTGCAGACCGAACATGTATGTGTATTCGGTGCCCCACCAAACTGCGTAGAGCAGGAGCAGAAGATTTTTGTTTTCGTTGCAAGTTCTACGTGAACTTCCAGTCCGATGACTGTCTCATATTGTTTTGCCATTTTATCTTCCTCCTTCCAGATTATCTTCTTTTTCTGACGCTTTTGTCTGTTCATATGTATAAGCTGCACGAATGATCTTCTTTTCTTCAAAGCAGTCACCGATAAGCTGCATTCCGATTGGAAGAGCATTCGAATCTTTTCCTACTGGTATCGTAATTCCAGGCAATCCTGCCAGATTGACTGCAATCGTGTAAATATCACCCAGATACATTTTCAATGGATCTTTTAGGCTTTCTCCGATTTTTGGTGCTGTCGTTGGAGCCGCCGGAGCGATAATAACATCATAGGAAGCAAATGCTTTATCAAAAGCCTGTTTGATCAGTGCTTTCGTGCGAAGTGCTTTCAGATAATATGCATCATAATAACCGGAGCTCAACACAAAGGAGCCAAGCATGATCCTTCGTTTTACTTCCGGACCGAATCCTTCAGATCTTGTTTTTTTATACATATCATGAAGTCCATCGTACTCCGGTGTGCGGTATCCATATTTCACACCGTCAAACCGGGAAAGGTTGGAGCTCGCCTCCGCAGATGCAATAACGTAGTAGGCTGGAATCGCATATTTCACAAGACTTAAGTCAAAAGTTTCCACAATCGCTCCCTGTTGCCCTAATACTTTCACTGCCTCTAAAATGCTCTCCTTCATTTCTTCATCCAAGCCATCCGAGAAATAATCTCTTGGCACTCCGATCTTCATTCCTTTTACATCGCATTTTAATCCTTCTGTAAAATCATAAGATTTTCTTGCAATAGACGTACTGTCTTTCTCATCATGGGATGCAATTGTCTCCAAAATTGTGGCACAGTCCGTCACATCTTTTGCGATTGGTCCGATCTGATCTAAGGATGAACCATAAGCAATGAGGCCGTAACGGGAGACCGTTCCATAAGTAGGCTTGATTCCGACGACACCACAAAATGAGCTTGGCTGTCTGATAGAACCACCTGTATCCGAACCGAGGGCATAGGCACATTCATCTGCTGCCACAGCTGCACAAGACCCTCCCGATGATCCCCCTGGGACATGAGCAAGATTCCATGGATTTTTCGTTGCACCGTAATAGGACGTCTCTGTCGTACTTCCCATCCTCTTAAGATCAAACCCGGCTTTCTCCTTCTCATATACACATTGCAGAAGTCCTTCTCTTTTTCTTAAGATGACAAAAGCTACTGTGCCCATATCACGAATGACATGAACTGCACCGTTTACCTTTACCACATCTCCTTCTTTACATGCATCAAGTAATTGTTTGATTTCTTTTGTCTCTTTTTCGTTTACTCCCGTCATAAATTCCATTGTTCATGCCCTCCTTATATCATTCAAGCTGCAATCCATCAAAATGCAAAAAGGAGATTCGATATCGAATCTCCTGCATTAAAAAACGTCCCAGAATACACATATTGCATTCCGGGACAGATATTCACTTCTTATCCGCGGTACCACCCGCATTAAGCTCGCCTTTGAACTCATCTCTTGCACGTAACGTGTGCCTTACGTACCTGCCTAATGATCAAATGATTTCAGATGTTCAGCAGATCTGCTCCAGAGTGTTCCCATGTCTTCCGCTTCCTTAAGATGTACTTTCAGTCACGATACATCCTCCCTGTTAATTGTGCAAGAATAGAGTCTCCTTCATTGCATTATCTTTTAAAACTTGTGTTCATATTAGCACATGTTTTTTTGTTTTGCAAGTCTCATTTTAAAAAACTTCATTTCTTTTAAATCTGCTCCTCGCAGAGCACATCCATTTTTTCGTGTACTACACTCATATCACGCTCATCTGTCATTGTAACGATCATATCACCGACAAGTAATCTTGTTTTTCCTTTTGGTATGATCTCATCGGATCCTCGTTTAATTGCTACAAGAAGGCAATTATCCGGCCATTTTACATCTCGGATCCATTCTTCTTCCACCTTGGATCCTTGTTTTACAACAAAACTGGTAAGCACTTTTTCTCCGCCATCTTCTACTACCGGCTCTCCATTCTTTTTTAGAAGACGTTCTAAAAGACTTTCATAAATTGGTTTTGACTTCATTAAAATTGCAACAACGTAAGCTACGATCGATACGACAGACAAAGACAGCATCTGGCTCAATGATCCAGTCATCTCAAAGATCAGAATAATTCCGGTAAGAGGCGCTCTGACAATTGCCGCAAAATATCCAGCCATCGCAAGCAATACAAAGTTGTTGATATACATTGGATCCATTCCAAAATACTGTACACCGATCGTTGCAAATGCACCTCCGATATAACCACCGATCACAAGCAACGGGAAGAAAATGCCTCCCGGAGCACCAGATCCAAAACTAACTGCTGAAAAGATAAATCTTCCTACAAGAAGAAACAATACGGTAGAAAGCATCACCTTACTGTTCGTCAGATATTCGATCAGCGAATGACCGCTTCCTAAAAGCTCCGGTGCGCTGAAGCCTAAAATTCCTGCGCACACAAATGGAATCATAATTTTCACTTCCGGTCGCAAAAAGCTTGCTTTATTATAGAGCTCCTGCGATTTCAATGTAAACCAGTTATAAAATGCACCAAGCACACCAAGCACTACGCCAAGTGCCACGATCATTCCATAAGATGTGATCGGAAGTGCATGCAAAATATCAAACTGAAATACAGAGCTGACACCAAGTACATTCGAGCAGAGAAAATCTGCAGTCAAAGAGGCAGACATCACAGAGATCAATACGGAAACCGAAAAGTTCTTATGCACTTCCTCCAATGAAAACATCACACCTGCCAGTGGTGCATGGAATGCTGCCGAAAGTCCGGCACTTGCTCCACATGTCAAGAGAAATCTTTCTTCTGTCTTTCCTCTGTCCATCTTTCTCGATATACCTTTTCCGACCATCGCACCAAGCTGGATGGACGGACCCTCTCTTCCAAGTGCCAGTCCGCCAAGGAGGCATAAAAATCCACCTGCGAACTTGGCCGGCAACACCTTCCACCAGCACTGATCCAGCTTTCCTACCATCTCCCCCTCAAGCTGAGGGATTCCACTGCCGGAAATCATGGACTCAAATTTTAAAAGCTTTGCCACAACAACAGCCATCAAAAGGAGCAGTGCAAACCATCCTGCCATCCGTAGCGGATTACCACTGGCATACGCTAAAATTTCTTTCGTCCATTTCTGCGCATACTCCAGGCAAATTCGATACAGCAGTACAATAAATCCTGCAACTGCTCCTACTAATATTCCTTCTCCTATTAAAATAATCTGAAACCGTTCCGCACGTTTGATCGTGCCCGGTGTATCATGTCTCACAAATATGCCCTCCTATATTCCTTTATCATATCTATTATACGTAGGAGGGAGCGATTTTTCCAGTACAATTTATCACTCTCTTAGTCATCCGCAAACGAAGAGATTGAAAATTGCAGACTTTCTACAAGTGTACTGTCTATTGTATAGACCGTATCTTCGCCCTGCACCTTTGCGTAATAATCTTCACCTGAAGCATTCCCAATCTCCAGCGTTCCTTTCTTTCCATCTTCTGTCTCATATGTTACTGTATAAGCTGGACTTGCCAATCCATAATCGCTCAGTGCATCTGGATCTTCTATTGTTTCAACTGTCGTAAGACTGCTCACCGTACTTGCGATCTGCTCGACACTGCTTTGTATTAATGTGATGCTTTTATCTTTCGCATACTTCCATGTATTATTTTTCTTGACAAAAGACATATTTTTATTTCCTTTTGTATAATTGATTTTTGCAAGATTTTCTGCATTAATGATTTTCACTGTCTGTGTTTTCTTCTTTGCTGCCTTTTCACTTTTCAGATGTGCGTTCCACCCACGGATTCCTCCGTAGGCGCCGCACAATATGATAAGCAGTCCGAGCAGCAAAAGCATTCTTTTTTTCCGCTTCATATGTTCCTCTTTTTTTCTCACATCTCTATGCTTTTCTTCTCTTCCACCACTGGATAAATCCGTACACAAGAATCACTAGCGGAATACCAAATATAATAAACAGGCTGATGATTCCTGCATGCTGCACGGTATTGTATGTCACCTGCAAGCTCTTTGCTTTGATAGAAACATTTTCCACATCATCATAATTTGCCGTAATCGTGTTGATAAAGAGATCCAGATTCTCAAGTGTAGACATATTGTCTGTAACGTCAGGATTAATGAGACTGTCCGAAGAAATAACGGTAAGTCTTCCTGTGTCTTCTTTATCTGTCGATGTACTTTCTGAATCCGAGGAGCTGTTCTTTGATTTTTCTGCCACTACACCAAGGGTATATGTTCCCTGTTTCTGCTCCTCTCCGTCTACTGCATATCCATTAGATGATGTCTTCATAAATTCTGTTGTCGTGATCGTATCATCCTTCGTTTCAGACACCTTCAGGCCATGCGCATTTACAAGAAGGACCATATCGGAACTCAGTCCTTTTCCAAGATCACCGGTAGCACTTAATTCCGGGAAAATATAATAATAATTACCCTGGTAGCTTCTCTGCGTATCTGCAATATATCCATTTACCTTCTGGATTCCATATTTTTTCAGAAAACCATTCAGATTTGGCTGCGACTTATCTGCATCTCCGAGAATCACATAAATCTTTCCGCCATTGTTCATATAATTATTCAAAAGCTTTGCTTCATCTTCAGTAATGTCTTTTGTCGGCGCATACATAAATAAAAGATCACAGTCATCCGGTATTTTATTTTTCATGACCAGATTCAGTTCCTCTTCCTGAATGTTGCTCTTTCCGAGAAGATCTGTTACAGAAGTAGAAAACGTCCCTTCGCCATGACCTGTCGTATAATAAATTTTCTTCTGCGTGTCACTGGTCACGTAATTTATAGCACTCGTCAGCTGTCCTTCACCATCAAACTCGGATTCTGACACACTTCCGGTTGTATAATAAGAAGATGCGTCACTCACAATGATACTGCTAAATGATACGGTCGTATTTTTTTTCGTCTTCTTATTCAATACAAGGATCGTATTTTCTTCCACGTTGTTCTTTGTTAATTCTCCAGGATGCAGTACCGGATCTACCCATTTCACAGTAACCTTATCCGAGAGAGCCGCATATTTTTTCAAAAATGTTTTGATTCTGTCGTCGGTAGATTTTTTCTGTGCATATACAGTAAAAGTAACTTCTGAGTCCAGCTTTTTTAATATTTTTTTGCTTGTATTGGAAATTTGATATATTTTTTTGTCACTGACATCTACACTTTTCACATTTTCCGGAAGCTGGCCTGCGATCAGATTAACAACGACAACAATCGCAATCACTAAAGCGATCATGCCGACACTGTAGCTTCCATTTTTAGAAGCTGCTTTTTTAAATGAATTTTTTATTTTTTCTAACATAACGCCCTCCTAACTCCAACGCCTTTTCTGTATCATCTGCATCGTAAGATAAATAAAAACGACCGTAAGCGAGAGGTACATAATGATTCCGCTTACATCTACGAGATGATTGGAAATAATATCATCAAGAGTTCCTGCCAGATAAAACTTACTGAAAAATGTATTCAAAGCGCTCTCATACAGACTGGATTTCACTGCATAAGTAACGATACAGCCAATCAATGCGATTACTTCAAGCCCACCTGCGATCACAACATTCTCTGTCATGTGCCATATAATAAGGATCAAGAGTGTGAAAAGCGCAAGAACCCCAATCATATTAGAAAGAGCAGAAGTTGGAAGCATATCCAGAAGTCCGTTCCAAAGATACTGAAGCATCAAAATTCCAAAGCTTGCGATTGCAGCAATTATCTGACTTTCTGTTAAAGAGGAAATGAACATTCCGATGGAAAGATATGTGCAACCAAGCAGGAAGAAAATAAAAATTGCCATATAATCTTCCAAAATATATGCCGTTCCCTGGGTTTTAATTATGAGTGGGAAAATAAGATATACAAGACAAGGCACCGCTAAGATGCTCACCATAGCCATATGTTTTCCCATAACAACTTCAAAAAGGCTGACCGGTGCTGTAAGTAGCATCTGGTCTGTCTTACTTTTACGCTCCTCCGCAAAGCTTCGCATTGTAAGCACCGGAATCGCAACGATAAATACGATCAACACTCCTGATAACACATATGAAAAGTACGGATATCCGTAATTTAAGTTATATGCCATAAAATACACCCCTGTAAACGCTATCAGAAATGCGATAAATACATAGCCGATCATCGAATGGAAATAAGATTTTAATTCTCGTTTATAAATAGCACGCATTATTTTTCTTCCTCCTTACCGGCTAATTTTTGTTCTGCTTCTTTCTGCTCTTTTCCTCCTTGCGTCAGCTCAAGGAAAATGTCCTCCAGCGAAGATTTATTTAATTTCAAAGTAAGAAGCGGTATTCTTGCATCCGCAAATGCATAGAAGAGTTTCTCTCGAAGGTCTTTGCCATCCTTGCTCTCCACATATGCAACATTCGTCTCTTCCCCTGTTTCTTCGTATTGCACAGACTGTATATCACTCATAGAGTCTAACATTTTTTCGATCTCTTCTTTTGAAGCTTTCACCTCCAGCATCACATGTGAGGCTCCACTCATAAGGTTTTCCAGATTTTCCGGCGTATCACTGGCCACAAGATGACCACCTGCGATGATCATAATATGATCACACACTTCTCTGATCTCTGCCAGAATATGTGAACTTAATATTACCGTATGCTTTTTCGACAGCGTTCGGATCAGTTCTCGGATCTCGATGATCTGTTTCGGATCCAGTCCTACTGTCGGCTCATCCAATATAATAATCTGTGGAAATCCTAAAATTGCCTGTGCAAGTCCAACTCTCTGTTTGTATCCTTTGGAAAGATTATGTATAAGCCTGTCCTTCACCGGATTCAATTTCGTAAGCTCCATTACTTTTTCAATCTGCGCTTTTCTTTTCTCTTTCGAAATTTTCTTAAGCTCCGCTGCAAAGCCAAGATACTCACTCACTGTCATTTCCATATAGAGTGGCGGCTGTTCCGGAAGATAACCGATACATCTTTTTGCTTCCTCCGGCTCCTTTAAAATGTCGTGACCGTTAATAAGCACCTCCCCTTTTGTAGCGCCAAGATACCCGGTCATAATATTCATCGTCGTAGATTTTCCGGCTCCGTTAGGCCCTAAAAATCCATAAATCTGTCCTTCTTCTACCGTAAAACTAAGATCATCCACTGCCAAATGTTTTCCATAACATTTGGTCAGATTTTTCACTTCAATCAAAATACTTATCCTCCTGTATTGGTTTTATATTTTGACATTGTAAAGAAAAACCTTGATAAAAATGTGGTTGTTTTATGTAGATTTTGTGAAATCCATGTACTAAAAAAGGTCCACTGGACCTTTTTGTCGTATGCTTGGCAATCGAGTAGGAGGGAAAATTAAATAAATTTTCCCGACCTCTCACACCACCGTA
>JAUNTC010000075.1 GCA_030538915.1 Lachnospiraceae bacterium
TGTGAAGGGAGCAAACAGTTACTAAATAACATAAAGAAGGAGCTGTACACAGTTTTGTGTACAGCTCCTTTTTCCGCGCGGAAATAATTATATTTAAAATAATAATTATTCTTCAACGATAGCTTCTGTAGGACAGACACCTGCACAGGTACCGCATTCTACACAAGTATCAGCATCGATAACATATTTTCCATCACCTTCGCTGATAGCTTCTACTGGACATTCACCAGCGCATGTTCCACATGCTACACATTCGTCAGAAATTACATATGCCATAATTCAAATCCTCCTTTTCGTATTTACCGATATACTCTCGGCTATATGCTCATTCTAATATAAGTAGTGCAGGATTACAAGTACAAATTTACGTACAATCGCAGGAGTTTGTATGATTTTGGTGTGATACAATAGTTGCCTACGGGAGAAAATGGTATTATAATGTGCGTATCACAGGAAAGGAGATAAACAGAATGAGAAAAATTTCCAAAGATATGATTATTGCCGATCTGGTTACGATCGATCCAAATATCGTAGTAATTTTAATGCGCGCCGGTATGCACTGTATTGGTTGTCCGTCTGCACAGGGAGAGACCCTGGAAGAAGCAGCGATGGTTCATGGACTGGATGTAGATCTGCTGGTAGATCAGATTAATGATTATCTGGCACAATAAAAAATCGTGTAAAGAAAAACGAAACGGCAGGAAGAATTCAGATGTCCTGCCGTTTCGTTTTTTTACGCATTGTATATCAACAATTGACTCCGTGAACCGATTTCAACCGAAACCCGATTTTGAAAATTATACATGCAATAATAACAGCTGCTGCAGTGCCTGATCAGCTATCAGAGTCTCACCGTGTTCTTTGAAATAGGCTTCTGTTGCAGCGGTGCAGGCTTTGCCGGTACCATATTCGGAGAGCATGTTGCAGACTCTGTTAAAGTCTTCTGGATTCATGCCGGACTGATGCAGGATCAGTACGTAAGTAGTCTCACGGTCTTTATAAAGTGTGTTTGTGCCGGTATACCATCCGTTTAAAGCAAGAGCCGCCCGGATAACGGTGTCCAGACTGGAAAATGTGAAGATACGGGTCAGATCCGGACGGGTCTGAGCAATGTTATTTTCCGCTGCCTCTGTATCAGAGTGCGTTTCTGCAGTATCCGGCTGAATTTTTGTTTTTTTGTCGGAGGAATCTTCGGTTTTATTTTTTTCAGAGGAAGCAACAGGCTTTTTGAGTCGTCCTTCACACAATTTCTGGAAAAGATCCAGGATGTCGTCTGCACCGGTAACAGACGGCCCTTCCGTCTGGGAAGGAGCAGTTTCATCGGTACCGGCAGCAAACTTGGAAAAACGGGTATCCAGTTCTTCCGGGTCTTCTACTTTTGTGATGATCAGTACGATACTGTCCGGTGTAATCGGAATTGCTTCAATCATCAGTGGAACATTGTCGGCTTCAAAACCAAACTGATCCTGAGCCTGCAGCATCATATCACGAAAAAGATCTTTTGCTTTTTCGGATCCGTAAGCCAGTTCACTTAACTTTAGCTGGCGATCCGCCAGATCTTCGCTGGTCAGTGTGCAGCGGATCTGGGTATCATTAATTTTTTCTATTTTCACAGATATCACATCCTTACTATCAACCATTGTTCTAGAGCGTGTCTGAAAAAACTGTATCATTCACTTGTCTGCGAATCCAATTGTACAGTTTAAAAAGCCTCAGCGTAGCTAGCTACAAAAAGAGCATATTGAATCATTGTTATTATATACTATATGCAAACCGGATGTAAAGGATTAAAATCTCTGCATTTGTTATTTCACAGTAGTTTCTGCAGGTGATAGAAAAAGATTGCAAACCGTACGGAAGAGGATTTTCGACGAATAAAGACAGAATTCAACAATTTTGAGAAAAATGTGTAATATTTTAATGGTTTTCGGCCTTTTCGTAATATTCTTCTTGCATTATAGGAAAAATCAGGTATAATAAAAACCAGAAGAGGTGGCACGGTTCCTGGAAAGGATGTGAGGCCAGCCACTGTTTTGATAATCTATAAACATTTCAAAAAACGTTTCAACTATTTACAATTTTATTCAATTCATTAGCGTATAATATCGTATTTTCCCCAAAGTGTAAAAATGAATGTAATTAATTTAATTGATGGGACGAGTGTCATCTTTTCGAAAAATAATGGTGCTGTGCACTTAAGAAAGGATCATATATCACAAAAAACATGAAAAAAAATAAGAAGCAAAAGGATGATTTTCGAAAGGAACTGGATGCTTATCAGGCACAGGGGATTTCGTTGTGGCTGGACGGAGAACCCAGCAGTCCGAAGGAAATCTGGAAAGCACATAAGATCGCAGAAGATATTTCCTATATGAGAGATTACGTTCCGGATTCTTACGGACGTCTGCTCCGGCTGGAGTTCGATGCGGTGAAGAAAGAAGATGGTTATACACAGAAATTATAAATGAAAACAAAAATGTAAAGCAGCAGAGAAACAATAATATCCTATAAGGTTCCCTCCCTTGCATAGAAAAGCTGTTTTGCAAAAAGAAGAAGCCACAGCAGAAAAAATTCAGTTATTCTTGCTGTGGCTTTTTTTGCATTGCATATCACCTTCGGTGATGGCATTTTGGCTTGTATGTCTCGGGATTTTGACATATTCATGTCAAAACACCTCGCGGGACAGTGGCTACTGAATAGTTACAATATATTTGCAATGTAGAAAAAACAAAAAATATGTCAAAAAAAGATGACGGGAAATCATTCTGTTGTTATAATAAAGGGCAGTAGGAGGTTATCAGAAATGAAGAAAAAAATAACACCGGTTTTTTCGGTGATCATATTGATTTTTTTAGTGATCTGCGCAGGGATTCTTTCTATATTTATTAAGAAATATACCCCGTCCGGAACAACAATAGACGGAAAAGATTATTTTCAGCTCACCGGAGATGATGAGGCGGGGCTGGTGGTGAACCATGAGCTGAAAGATGCAAAAGTAAAAATGATCGACGGAAGGTATTATGTAGAGAATTCTGTCGTTGCTACATATATTAACAGCAGATTTTACTGGGACAGTCAGCAGCAGGTAATGCTGTATACGTTGCCAACGGAAGAATTTCAGATTGTTCCTGAGAGTACGCAGTATGTGACATCAGCAGGGACTCAGACGACGGATTATGTGATATTGAAACAGATTGATGGCGGTGTTTATCTGGATCTTGAATTTGTCAGCCAGTATACGGACATGACGTATACTGCTTTTGAAGATCCGGCACGTGTGGTGGTTCGAACAAAATGGAACGATCTGCAGCTGGTAACGGTACAGAAAAACAGTGAGATTCGTCAGAAAGGCGGGATTAAGAGTTCTATTGTGGCCAAGGTAAAAAAAGGAGATACGCTGTATCTGCAGGAGGAGCTGGACAATTGGAGCAGAGTTGCTACGGCAGATGGCTACAGTGGATATATAAAAAAAGAAGTACTTTCGGATCCGAAGGATGATAATGAGGAACATGCAAGTACTGTACCGGAATATACCAATATCAGTAAAGATTATAAAATTAATCTTGCGTTTCATCAGGTGACCAGTATGGATGGAAACGCAACACTGGCACAGATGGTGGCAGATGCACAGGGAGTGAACACGATTTCACCAACCTGGTTTTCAGTGACGGATGATAATGGAACAATTTCTTCACTGGCAAGTGCTGATTATGTAAACCAGGCACATGCTATGGGGATGGAGGTCTGGGGACTGATCGATAATTTTAACAGTGGAACGGATAATCTGACATTCCTGTCAAGTACAGCGGCACGTGCCAATATCATTCAGCAACTGATGACACAGGCAGCCTCAGTGGGATTGGATGGAATCAACCTGGATTTTGAATCAATTACAGAAGAACAGGCACCGCATTATATTCAGTTTGTACGAGAACTTTCGATTGCCTGCCGTAATCAGGGAATAGTATTTTCCATTGATGACCCGGTTCCGACTTACAGCAAACATTATGACAGAACAGAACAGGGAATTGTTGCAGACTATGTGATCATTATGGGTTACGATGAACATTATGCAGGGAGCACAGATGCAGGTTCGGTGTCTTCACTTGGATTTGTAAAAGCAGGTATCGAAGATACACTGAAAGAAGTGCCGGCACAGAAAGTGATCAATGCGATTCCATTCTATACAAGAGTCTGGATCCAGCCATTTGGTGCGGGAAATCTGACCAGCGAAGTGTTGGGAATGGATGGAGCTGCAAATTATATTAGTGAACATGGTATGGATACTTACTGGGATGATGAAGCCGGGCAGAATGTAGCGAGTGTAGAAGCTGAGGATGGAATCTATACCATCTGGGTGGAAGATGAACAGTCCATCGGGGAGAAGATGAAACTGATACAGGAGAATCAGCTGGCAGGAGTAGCTGAGTGGAAACTGGGATTTGAGCGGGCATCTGTATGGCCGGTGATCGCACAGTATCTGCAGTAAAATAAAAGGAGTATAGACAAGAAGGGAAAGGGACAAAAAGAGATGGCAGAAGAAAGATTTAAAACGACGTTGATGGGTGGTTTTGATAAAGATGATGTATTGAATCAGGTTCGCGAGATGAAGGACGCAGCATATGCGGAAAAAAGCAAACTGATTAAAGAAAAAAAGGAACAGGCAAAGCAGATTCAGGAACTGAAAAAACAGCTTGCGAAAAAGGACAGTGAAAAAGCAGCAGCACTGCAGAAACAAAAAGAAGCACATAAAGAAGAAATCGCTCATCTGGAAGAACGAATTCAGGAAAAACAGAAACAGAAAGAAAAACTGGAGCGTGAGATCAGCGAAAAATATCAAAAATATATTGACCGCTATGATCTGATCGGTGGACTGGTGCTGGAATCTGAGGAGAAAGCGGAAAAGATTATCAGAGAAGCAAATGAAAAAGCAGAACAGGTACTCAACGATGCAGATCAGCAGGCAGAGACTACAACACAGAATGCAAGAAAAGCAGCAGATCAGATTGTGTCAGAGGCCATTGCTACGAGAGATGAACTGATGGACGAAGCGAAGAAAGAAGCAGAGAAATGCCTGGCAGCCGTACAGGCAGAAGTGGATGCGAAACTGGCTGATGGAAAACGAAAATACATTGCTGTGCAGGATGAGATGAATGAAATTGTAGAACTGATCAATCAGGCACAGATTCGTTTTATGGCTTCTTATAAAGAAGTACATAAGATTGTCAGTGCGATGCCGGAAACCATGCGAGAGCTGGAAGATGAAGAGGCATCCAGAAAAAAAGAAGACGAAAGTACAGTTGCTGCACAGAATAATCTGCAGACGGGGGAGTCGGAGTATGAAGAAGATCTCGACGAGGAAGAGGAAGATTTTTCCGAGGAAGAGATGAAACAGATGATGAACCGTCAGGATGAAGAATGAAAAACACAGGACTTTAACCAGACTCCCGGGCATATATTTTAATAAATATGCTCCGGGAGTTTTTACGATGAAAAAGAAAATATGGGAACTGGGAATGACGGTGCTGCTTCTGACCGGTGTGTTCTGGCTGGCAAGGACGGGAGCAAGACTTACAGGGGCAGATGCCGGAGCGGGGAATGGTGTGGTATTGATAGACAGTGGTCACGGGGGCAGTGATCCGGGGAAAATAGGGATTCATCAGGAAAAGGAAAAAGATATTAATCTGCAGATTGCAAAACGGCTGAAAAAACAACTGGAAAAAAACGGGGTAAAGGTCTATATGACGAGAGAAAATGATGTAGATCTTTCGGAAGGAGACGGAGGAAACAGTAAAGTACAGGATCTGAAAAGACGTTGTGAGATGGTTCGGAAGATCCAGCCGGACTGTGTATTGAGTATTCATCAAAACAGCTACCCGGAAGAAGCAATTCATGGGGCACAGGTTTTTTATTATGAGGATTCTTCAGAAGGAAAAAAGCTGGCAGAGATATTACAGAAACATTTGGTGGAAGTGCTGGATAAAGAAAATCACAGACAGGCCAAAGGGAACAGGACTTATTATATGCTGAAAAAGACAGAGGCAACACTGGTGATTGTAGAACCACGTAGTATTATAATGACAAATCAGAGAAAAGCCGTAAATAAAGGATTTTTGAGTGATTTTGTCCTATTAAAAAGCTTCAAAATGCCGCCATTTTGGCGGGAAAAAGAGCTGTTTTCATGTGAAAGCAGTGGAAACGAAGTGAAAACATAAATTTTTCACTAATGCTAATGGAATAATAATGGCAAATCGGAAAGGAGGAAAAACTTCATATTGAAAATTTGGTAGGACTGATTAGTAAAGTTTGCTGAAAGGCAGATATTGCTAATAAGTCCTATTTTTGTACCAGAAAATATGTATCTGAAAGAAAAGGAGACGAAAATGAATGTATGTACAGCGGTAGGGGCAATAGACAGCAAAAAAAATTACACAATAACTTTTAAGAGCGAAGCTCACAAAATTTTCTACTTGAAATATTTGCCGGAGTGCAGGTATCAGGATGTGTACCATAAAGCGTTGGTATATTGTCTGGGAATTGATGCAGACACAAGAAATCATGTGAATAGTATTTATGATTTCAAAACAGGATGTGTGAAAACGAAATGTTTAAATGAAGGCTGGCAGAACAGTGGCAGCATTAAAATTGTGCGTATGGCATTTAACCTCTATTGTAATGGGACACCAAGTGTTCACGATTTTGGAAATGCAGAGGAAAGACTGCAGGAGTGCGGATGTTATACAGTGGAAGAATTATTCTGTTGTGGTTATGCAAAATATTTTTGGGAGGCAGTCAAAATCCGGTATCCGGAATATTGCTGCTAAACAGGATTGGAGGACACGGATATGCTGAAAATCAGACTGCAGGGAACAACAAATGATATTAAATGGTTTAAGAAAATTCTTGAACGAGATAAAAGAATTACAGTGTTAGATATATCCGAGACATATGCCAATAAAGGAACAAAGAAATATTTTCGTATGTACGCAGAAGTAGAAAAGAACAGACAGTAGTCAGTAGGAGGATAAAAGTTATGTGTAGAGTGATAGCAGTGGCTAATCAAAAAGGCGGTGTAGGAAAGACAACCACATGTATTAATTTAGGGGTTGCATTGGCTAGATTAGGAAAAAAAGTGCTTTTAGTAGATGCAGATCCACAGGGACAAGTGGCATTAGGACTGGGATTTCCAAAGAAAGTTCGTGTGACGTTAAAAAATATGCTTGAGAATATTATCATGGGTTTGGAATTTGACCCGAAGGAAGTAATTTTAAAGCATAAAGAAGGTGTTGAAGTTATTCCAGCGAATAAACTGTTGGCAGGGCTGGATGTAGCATTGATTAATGTAGAGGACAGGGAAAAAGTCTTGAAGGAATATCTGGAACTTTTAGAGGACGATTATGATTATATTCTTATTGACTGTATGCCTTCACTTGGAATGATGGTGATTAATGCACTCTATGCGGCAGATAGTGTATTAATCCCTGTGCAGCCGCAGTATTATGCAAGCGTAGGAGTTGTTCTTACTGCACGGGACGACAGTTTGATATGCACTGCTTATACGGGAGAAGAAAACTGTGTATCCTGGAGCATAGTATTATTGAGAAAGTTGCGAAGGTTAGGAGTGCCCGATATAGGAAGGGTTTATCTAACAGTAAATTCATTGACAGAGGAGGGGCTATTTGAGGTTGCTGGGTTAGTAAAAGAAGTTGGCGTAGGCGATATATATATAGGAATTCCAGATCCTAGGCTGTCAGGATATTTGGCGGATGACCCTGCAATTACCTTCGAGCATGTATATCGGTATCCTGACGAATTGCAGCGACAAATATTAGAACAGAATAAAGCGTTCTATTCAGGAAGTAAACAAAGTATAGATCATAGCCCATTTTATTTTAAAAATAGGATTAGTAACTTGGTTGCTGAAACATTAGCGCGGAAGGGGTTCGATGTTTCTGTGGAAGAGCTCAAAGCAAATAAAAATAAATCTGCATTAGTTTCTTTGCTTTGGAGGAAATACGGAGTTGGATATGCAGAGGCTACTAACGTGGTAGGTGATGCGATAGCGGGTGCGTTTAATGATAAGTATTCTGCATACGATTATGTGAATGATACACGTTCCCTTGATACAAATTGGAGCGAAGGATTCATGTCTTGTTACAGGAGAGCATCTACACGCCCGTTAACTGATAATCAAATAGTAAATGTTGGTGTTGGGAGCGGAAATGAGGCGTTAGTCCTGTTTTCGTTGTGTGAGCATATCACTTTCGTGGATATTGCAAAGGACGGTTTAAGGAGGCTGAAGGAGCAACTTCCGCTAGCAACAACTATCGTAGCTAGTGCTGACAGTTTGGCGGCTATACCAGATAACAGTTGCGATTTGTACGTGTCATTGCGAACGTACAACTCGTCATTTTTTGATATAAAACAAGCGATAATAGAGGCACGTAGAGTGCTAAGACCCAATGCACTAATTATTATTTCTGTGGCAAATGGTTTTTTGCATATGAAACAGGGGTGCATTGTTCCGGGGTTGATTATTCCGGGGACAGATTTTGTCGATATATACCGGGGAATGAATACGGTAGGGCTGATACATAGGGAGCTTTGCAATGCGGGGTTTAGTGGTATAGACCGCTATATTACGAACACGGAGATTTATTTGTCGGCTGTTGCTACTTAAGAGCGCAAGCGTAGAAGTTGTACATCCAGAACTCGTTGAAAAGTATAAAGGGGGGTGGTATTATGTGTTTAATAACTAGGTAAAGGATAAACTTATTAGGGGTGTAGTCTTATGAATCGAAGAAATATGTTGTGCGGCGGCAAGGAGACTTTTTCTGAAAAGGTGTTAAAATTTAATGAAAAACTTGCACATAAAGAAGTGAAGCTACCTGAAGGTTTTAGGGTAGTTAATCCGTATAGTGGCAATCAAAAGGAGTTAGTAAGGGAGGTTGCAACTGCTTTTTATCAAAAGTATTACAATGATCTCCGTTCTCGCCGACTAATACTTGGAAGTTCGCCAGCGCGTCGGGGGTCAGCTATAACGGGTATTCCGTTTGCTGATGCTCAGCATTTGCAGCGTGAGACGGGAATTTTAATGGATAAATTTTGTATAAATAGGCCTGCTGGCGATTTTCTATACGATGTAATTAGTAAGTATGGAGGTTGTGAGCGTTTTTATGCTGATTTTTTTATGAGCTTCGTCTGTCCGTTAGGTATCGCCAAAGCTAATGCAAAAGGAAAGGAGGTTAATTGCAACTACTATGAAAATAAAAACTTACAGGAAGCTTTGTATTCCTTTATGGTTAGTTCCATGCGTAGTCAAATAGACTTGGGAGTCGATAGATCGGTCTGTTACTGTATTGGTAGTGGAGAAAACTATAAGTTTTTGTCGGAGGTGAATGAGAGGTATCAATTCTTTAATACCATTGTTCCGTTAGAGCACCCTCGGTTTATTATGCAGTACAACTCAAAGAACAAAGAGTTCTTTATTACAAAGTATATTAATGCGCTCAGCAGTAATCTTTGAGTAGGGTGACCTTAAGAGATAACATGTGTATTTGCTTTGAGTCGGGAGGAAGCGTCACGGCTAGAAAGAGAAGGTTGATTAATGTTCCAACGAGTCTGCAAGGGAACGGGCTTGTTGATATAACGGTGTGAACTTAAAGTAGTTTAAATACGGGTTGTAGGAGGATTTTCTGTGATTAGTAGACGTTACAATGAAATGTCCAGAAATTTATGGGAGAAAGGAAAATGCTAATTATCAACCGAGATAATTAGCACGTATAGGTATTTATGTTAGATAGAGTAGATAAAGTATTAATTCATTTTAGTACAGATAAAATACCATCAATGCCATAAAATATAATTATAAAAGCCTAATTTAACTAGAATTAGAAAGAATCTATTAAAAGCTTTTCCATACAAATAGCCTCATTAATCCGAAAAAGAAC
>JAUNTC010000076.1 GCA_030538915.1 Lachnospiraceae bacterium
TCGATTCAACAATCCAACACTTAGAAAAAACGTCATTGCAGGGTATACGGGGTTCAACTGTATAAAACAGCACTTCGGTTATAGAGGGATAGAGACGAGTGTACTCAACGGATGTTTTATGGAGTAGAAAACAAGGAAAATATGATTGCTGGGGTAGTTGGATACGACAGCACAAGAAAGCACTTAGCCGTGTGTGGTTATCACACAGTGGAAATTAGAGAGAAATACTATCTGTGAAGAGCAGATATGTACATAGATTAGGAAGTTAACAAAAATGGAGGAATACATATGAGCACAGTTACTTTAGATAATAAAACGATTTTAGTCACAGGTGCAGCCGGTTTCATAGGCTCCAACCTTGTGAAACGAATTTATCAGGAGGCTCCTTCTGCTACGGTCATCGGCATCGACAACATGAATGCTTACTACGACGTGGCACTCAAAGAGTTCCGCCTGAATGAGCTGGCCAAGTATCCCACATTCACTTTTGTCAAAGGCAACATCGCTGATAAGGAACTGATCACTGAGCTGTTCGAGAAGTACAAGCCGTCTGTGGTCGTCAACCTTGCAGCACAGGCTGGTGTGCGTTACTCCATCACCAACCCAGATGCTTATGTGGAATCTAACTTGGTCGGCTTTTTCAATATCCTCGAAGCCTGCCGTCATTGCGAGAGTCTGGAGCATCTGGTGTATGCTTCTTCTTCCTCCGTCTACGGTTCCAACAAGAAGATTCCGTACAGCACCGATGACAAGGTAGATAACCCGGTTTCTCTTTATGCAGCTACCAAGAAATCTAATGAGCTGATGGCTCATGCTTACTCCAAGCTGTACAATATTCCTTCCACTGGTCTGCGTTTCTTTACGGTCTATGGTCCTGCTGGCCGTCCTGACATGGCTTACTTCGGATTCACCAACAAGCTGGTGAAGGGCGAAACTATCAAAATCTTCAACTATGGCAACTGCAAGCGTGATTTTACTTATGTGGATGACATCGTTGAGGGTGTTGTCCGTGTGATGAAGAAAGCACCGGACAAGAAGAATGGTGAGGATGGTCTGCCGATTCCGCCGTATGCAGTTTACAACATTGGTAATCAGAACCCTGAGAACCTGCTAGATTTCGTGCAGATTCTGAGTGAGGAGTTAGTAAGAGCGAAAGTTCTGCCGGAAGATTATGACTTCGAGGCACACAAGGAACTTGTTCCGATGCAGCCGGGTGATGTGCCTGTGACCTATGCAGATACCAGTGCATTGGAGCGGGACTTCGGATATAAGCCCTCCACTAGTTTGCGCGAGGGTTTACGGAAGTTCGCTGAGTGGTATGCAAAGTTTTACAAATAAGGAAGAATAGGGAAAGCAAGTCGATGAAGTGTGTTGAGGTTTACAAGGAATTATACCATCAGGAGCCGTTTGATGTGGCGTTTTGTCCGTACCGTATCAGTCCGCTAGGTGCGCATATCGACCATCAGTACGGAAAAATCAATGGATTGGCAATCGACAAGGGAATCCACATGGCCTACCACCCGAAGCAGAACGGTGTTGTGGAGTTGCAGTCCTTGAATTTCCCAAAGCGCGCCCAGTTCTTTGTAAGCGCAGTTCCAGATGAAAAGCAGGGCGACTGGGCAGACCATCTGCGCGGTGCGGCGAAGATGCTAGGCGAGAAGTACCGCTTGAAAGTCGGTCTGTCCGGCATCATTGAAGGAAGTCTGCCGATTGGCGGATTGTCCTCGTCTGCATCGGTTATTATCTGTTTCTTGTCGTCACTGTGCAAAGTGAATGGTATCCATTTAGAACCAATGGAGATGATTCTTACAGCAAAGGCAGCAGAAAACCAGTATGTTGGCGTTTCTTGTGGCAAACTCGACCAGAGTTGTGAGGTGCTTTCCAAGAAAGACCACCTGCTGTACCTCGACACGAAAGATGATAGCTATGAGCTGATTCCTACTAGCGAGAAGATGAAGCCTTACAAGATAGCGATTTTCTTCTCTGGTTTGGAGCGTTCCCTGAAAAACTCCAAGTACAATCTGCGGCAGGATGAGTGCAAGGCAGCGGCCTATGCACTAATGGGGTACGCAGGGATGGACTACGACACCTTTGCAAATACTCGGCTGCGCGATGTACCGTATGAGGTCTTTGAAGCCTATAAAGACCGCCTGCCCGAACTGTGGCGCAGACGGGTAGAACATTATTACAGTGAATTTGCCCGTGCTGAAAAGGGGGCGGAACTGTGGCGTAAAGGTGATTTGGAGGGCTACGGTCAGCTTGTTTTTGAAAGCGGAAAATCCTCTATTTATAGCTATGAGTGTGGCTGCGATGAACTGAAAAAACTGTATGAGATCATGACCGATACCGATGGTATCTACGGTGGCCGCTTCTCTGGTGCGGGCTTCAAGGGTTGCTGCATGGCATTGATTGACCCGGACAAGGCCGAAGATATTGAAGCAAGGGTGACAGCAGAGTATCTGAAAGCGTTCCCGGCATTGGAAGGAAAATATAGCTTCCATTTGTGTGAGAGTGCAGATGGTGTTGAGTTATAAGAGGAGAGTATATATAGATGAAATGCTTGATTTTAGCGGCGGGTTACGCCACACGGCTTTATCCACTGACCGAGAATTTCCCGAAGCCGCTCCTGAAAGTGGGCGAGAAGTCCATCCTTGATTGGTTGGTGGATGATTTGGTGGACACTACCGACATTGACGAATTTGTGGTGATTTCCAACCATAAGTTCGCACAGCATTTTGAGAACTGGAAGAACAATAAGCAAAAGACGCGGCCTTATGAGATTACTGTGATCGACGATGGTACAAGCACCAATGAAACTCGTCTGGGAGCAGTCAAAGATATTCAGCTGGCGGTAGAAAAGCTGAATTTAGCTGATGATTTGCTGGTTATGGCTGGCGACAATGTGCTGAATTTCAGTCTTTCCAAGTTTGTGGAGTTTGCAAAGGAAAAGAATACCTCCTGTGTGATGTGCCATGAGGAAAATGAACTGAAAAAGCAGCAGAAAACAGCAATCATCACGTTGGATGGCAATGACTTGATTACCAGCTATGAGGAAAAGCCGAAAGAGCCGAAAGGAAATCTGGCTGTGCCGCCGTTCTACTGCTATCGTGCCTGTGATGTAAAGCGGATTCAGGAAGCTCTGGAGAACGGCTGCGGCTATGACGCACCGGGTAGCTTTGCAGCTTGGTTGAGCAAGCAGACTCCGATGTACGCCTTTCTCATGCCGGGTAAGCGGTATGACATTGGTGATATTAACAGCTATGAGTATGTGAAAAGCGTGTTTTCCAAGAAAGCACGTTAAGGATATGGGAGCTGACACCTTGGTCAGCAAGTATGTAAAAGAGGAGAACGTAATCATGAGAGATTTTAAAGATTTGAAAATTGCTGTGGCTGGTACAGGCTATGTCGGCCTTTCCATTGCTACATTGCTGGCACAGCACCACAAGGTGACTGCGGTAGATATTATTCCAGAGAAAGTGGAGCTGATCAATAACAAGAAATCTCCAATTCAGGACGAGTACATTGAAAAGTATCTGGCAGAAAAGGAGCTGGATCTGACCGCAACTCTGGATGCCAAGGAAGCATATAGTGATGCTGATTTTGTAGTCATCGCCGCTCCCACAAATTACGATAGTAAGAAGAACTTTTTCGACACTAGTGCAGTTGAAGCCGTAATTAAGCTGGTCATTGAGTACAATCCGGAAGCTATTATGGTCATTAAGTCCACGATTCCGGTTGGCTATACGGCTTCGGTTCGTGAGAAGTTCCATTGTGACAATATCATCTTCAGCCCGGAGTTCCTGCGTGAGAGCAAAGCTTTGTACGATAATCTTTATCCCTCTCGTATCATCGTCGGCACTGATGTGGAGAATGCTCGTCTGGTAAAGGCTGCACACACCTTTGCAGAACTTCTGCAGGAAGGTGCTATTAAGGAGAACATCGATACCCTGTTCATGGGCTTTACCGAAGCTGAGGCAGTCAAGCTGTTTGCAAATACCTACTTGGCTCTGCGTGTCAGTTATTTCAATGAACTGGACACCTATGCAGAGATGAAAGGGCTGAACACCCAGCAGATTATCAACGGTGTCTGCCTTGATCCTCGTATCGGTACTCATTACAATAACCCGTCCTTCGGCTATGGCGGGTACTGCCTCCCCAAGGACACCAAGCAGCTGCTGGCAAATTATGCTGATGTGCCGGAAAACCTGATTGAAGCAATTGTCGAGAGCAACAGAACTCGTAAAGATTTCATTGCAGATCGAGTTCTGGAGATTGCCGGCGCTTATGAAGCAAACGACAGCTGGGACGAGAGCAAGGAGAAGGAAGTCGTTGTTGGCGTGTACCGTCTGACCATGAAGAGTAACAGCGACAACTTCCGCCAGAGTTCTATTCAGGGCGTTATGAAGCGCATTAAGGCCAAGGGCGCAACTGTGGTCATCTATGAGCCGACATTGAAAGACGGCGACACTTTCTTTGGTAGCTTGGTGGTCAACGATCTGGCTAAGTTCAAGGAAATGAGTCAGGCCATCATCGCAAACCGCTATGACAAGTGCCTGGATGATGTGAAGGAGAAAGTTTACACCAGAGATATTTTCCAGAGAGATTAATGAGTGTGGGTTAGCAGAGAGATGGATGAAAAGAAAAACATAAAAATATGCTTTGCGGCTTCATCAGGTGGACACTATGAGCAACTCATGATGTTAAAACCACTGATGGAAAAATATGATAGCTTTGTTATTACTGAGAAGACCGATTATAGCGCAGAAGCAAAAGGTGAAAAAACATACTATATGAAGCAGGTCAACCGCCGAGAAAAAGATTTTATCTGGCGGATGATTCAAAATGCCTGGAAGTCTATCGGCATTTACAGAAAAGAAAAGCCTGATGTGGTCATCTGCACAGGAGTTCTTGCAATGATACCGATTTGTCTGATTTCTAAACTTATGGGCAAAAAGCTGATTTACATTGAGTCTTTTGCAAAAGTTACTTCTCCGACGGAAACTGGAAAACTGCTCTATAAGTTTGCGGATCAGTTTTATGTCCAGTGGAAACCGATGCTGAAATTCTATCCTAAAGCCATATATTTAGGAGGAATCTATTAAATGGGAAATAAGATTTTTATAACACTTGGATCACAGAAGTTTCAGTTTAATAGATTGCTGAAAGCCGTTGATGAACTGTGTGAAAAAGGAACGGTTGATGCAGAAGATGTGTTTGCACAGATTGGCTACAGTGATTATCTTCCGAAGAACTTTAGCTACAAAAAGTTTTTGGATAGAGATGAGTTCAGCGCAGAAATGAGTAAAGCTGAAATAGTCATTACTCATGGTGGTACTGGTGCCATTATTGGAGCGGTAAAGAAGGGCAAAAAAGTCATAGCTGTTCCTCGACGTGCAAAATATGGTGAGCATGTTGATGACCATCAGCTTCAGTTAATTAAGCAATTTGATGATCTTAATTTGATTTGCTCCTGTCAAGATACTGGCAAATTAGACGTTGCATTAAAAACAGTGCAGTTGACAAAGTATAACAGCTATGAATCAAATACGATCAATATTATAAGTAGTATTGAAAACTATATAAAAGGAATTTGAGCATGAATAGAGATAAAATCATGACTCTTGCAAAAAAGAGTTTAAGGTTTCTACCAGATAAAAGCTATATTAAGCTCTATTATCGGTTAAGAGTTGGAAGAAAGCTAGATACAGATAATCCAACAACATTAAATGAAAAACTCCAGTGGATGAAATTTAATTATAGATTTCCATTACAATCAATAGTGTCCGATAAGCTGCTGGTACGAAACTATGTGAAAGAAAAAATAGGAGAGGAATACTTGATTCCGCTATTAGGCAGTTGGGAGAAATATGATGACATTGATTTCTCTTTGCTCCCCAAGCAATTTGTCCTGAAGTGCAATCATGATTCTGGTGGACTGGTGGTTTGCACGGACAAAGACAAATTGAACCACCGTGAGGCAAGATGTAAGATAGAAAAATCACTGAAAACTAATTTCTTTTATATTGGTCGTGAGTACCAATATAGAAACATCAAGCCGATGATCCTATGTGAAGAATTTATTTCTGATAATGGAAAAGTTCCGATGGATTATAAGATCTATTGCTTTAATGGCGTGCCAGATGTCATTTTAGTATGCAGAGATAGATTTAGCAAAAATACTCATAGAGCATCGTATTTGTTTTTTGATCAGGATTGGAAATTTCAGCCATTAGACAAAGGCGATGAAAATCTAGAAGATACGGACATACCTAGACCTGAAAATTTGGGTAAAATGATTGAAATCGCTAAGGAGCTATCAAAAGACTTTTTATTTGCGAGAATAGATTTGTACAACATCAGGGGAAAAATTTATTTTGGAGAGATTACACTATCACCTAATTCGGGTTTTGATCCAGATATAAAGTATGAAACTGATTTGATGTTTGGACAAAAATTAAAAATCCCATACTGGGATTCTATAAAGAAAGAAATTTAGCTTGAAAATACAATGCTATTGGTATTCATTAAAATAATGCAAATAGGGGAATCAAATGAAAGACAGATTATTTGAAATTGTCAATAGACTATATTTGTGGATATATAGTTTTGTGAATGGGACAGTGTATCATATTCTATCCAAAAAAAGAACGAAGTATCTTCCTAATTTGACCAGAAATGAAAAGGAAGAAATAGTAAGATACTGGAGTAAGTATAAAAAAATAACAGGATGTGTTCACGAATATAAGTGGTTTAAATCGAAAGGAAAATTAGATAAGAGATTAATTCCGGAAGAACTCTGGCATGCAGATATAGAACCGCATTTTAATAATGTATTATTGGAAAAAGCATTTCAAGATAAAAACTACTATGAAATGATTGTTGGAAAGAATAATTCACCGGAGACAATTGTTCATTGTATTAATGGACAGCTATTAGATGAAAACTATCTTCCTATTGATTGTGCGAGAGCTTCCCAGCTCATAAATTCTGAAGATGAAGTCATCTGCAAGGCGTCGATGGGAACGAGCGGAGGAAAAGGGATTAAATTCATATCTGAACATACAGAAGCAAATGACGTTGCGAAAATTATGGAGTTATATGATGGAAATTTCTTGATTCAAAAAATTATTAGGCAACATCCGTTGATTGAAAGTTTTAATAAGACATCTGTAAATACAATGAGAATAATTACTTTTTTATATAAAGGAAAAGTGCATTATATTTACGGCGAGTTAAGATTTGGTGGAGCAGGATCTAGACTAGATAATTCGGCGGCTGGTGGCGATTGGGTTCTGATAAATAAGGATGGATTAATCCAAAATGAGTTTTATAAGTTTGATAAAACAACAACAGATATGTATGTAGATAAAAATTATGTATCGCCGGTAGTAGAGAATACCAGAATCCCAAATTGGAAAGAAGTGATGCGTTTGCTTCAACAAACACATTATAAGCTTGCTCATTTCGGAATCATATATTGGGACGTGTCAATATCACAGAATGAAAATCCAATTATTCTGGAATATAATCTACTAGATAGTGATGCTTATGCGTATCAGTATGGGGTTGGTCCTTTTTTTGGAAATATGACGGATCAAATTCTTAATGAAGTGTATTTATAAGAGGAGAAAAAATAAAAGTGAAAGATATTTTAATTCTTGCCAACAAATATCCTAATCCAGTTGAGCCAAATGTATGTGTGTTCATTCAACAGTTGGTTTGGCAGTTTGCTGACTTGGGTTATTCATGCAATGTTATATCCCCATTGGCGGTTAACTTGAATTTCAAATATAAGGAGATTGAAGAAGTTTCCTATGAAAAAACGGAAAATAATAACACAATTGTAGTTTACAGACCAAAATATTTAAGTTTAGGACAAGGTGATGGTCCGGCTCAAAAAATGCGTGTATCAATCACAACGACTCTTTATGAGAAAGCAGCTAATGAGATGATAAAGAAATACAAGGTTCCGTTCGATACGGTATATTCACACTTTTTGTGTCCGGCTGGAGTTGTTGCTTCGAGATTCGGGAAAAAATATCATGTTCCGGCATTTATGGCACATGGAGAGGCGTTATATGCTGGTAATGAGAAATACGGAAATAAGAGATTGGCAAAAGAGCTGACGGGGCTAAAAGGCGTTGTAGCTGTTTCTAGTCAAAATCGAGATTATGTTGTTGATGCGGGAATAGTAAAACCAGAAATAGTTGGTGTGTTCCCTAATGGATACAGAAAAGAGAGATTTTATCCTAGAGATAAAGGGGTGAGCCGGAAGAAATTTGGCTTTCCAGAAGATGCTTTTATAGTGGGAATGGTTGGCAGCTTTGATGAACGGAAAGGCACCTTAAGAATTCAGCAAGCGTGTGAAAAACTTAAAGATGTTTATTTTGCATGTGCTGGAAAAGGAGACGATACGCCGAATGGTGATAAGTGTTTATGGGCAAAACCGGTAAATAATGATGAGCTTCCTTGGTTTTATAGTTCTTTAGATGTGTTTGTTTTACCAACACAAAATGAAGGGTGTTGCAATGCAATTATTGAGGCTATTGCATGTGGGTGCCCTATTATTTCGTCTGATAAATCATTTAACTATGATATTTGTGATAAAACGAATTCGATATTGATAGATCCAATGGATGTTACTGCAATAGCGAATTCGATTGATTTTCTAAGAAATAATAAAGAGATACTAAAAAAACTGGCTCAAGGGAGTATTGAAAAATCAGCAAAGTTGGATATTGGGCAGAGAGCAATTAATATAATGAAATTTATTAATGAAAAGTCAAAATAGAGAGGATTGCACTTATAGCGCAGGTATATGGTTATGAAAATAGTACATTTGTTAGCTACGGGAAATAATGGCGGAATTGAACGGCTTATAGATGATTACAGCAAATATTCAAAACTTGAGAATGTTTTTATATTTGCTTGGGGGGCTGGTTCGTGTGGAGAAAAATTGAAAACGCGTAACGAAAAAGTGTACGATATAGATGGTCATAAAATAGGAAGCATTAAAACAGTCAAATTTGTAAATGCGATTATTAAGAATGAAAGGCCAGAATATATAATCGTGCATCATGCTTCCTCTCTATTGCGTATAATAAGCTTGTTTCAGCCAAAAAAGAAAGTAATCATATACCAACATAATGACCCTGGAAATAATTTTGAGGATTTGTCTGCAAAGACAATGATTAAAATCGCTTTTTCAAAACTGGCTTTTGAGCATGCTTCGAGAATTATTGCAATATCAAAATTTGTAAAAAACAACCTTATCAAATTTTATAAGGTCAATCCTAATAAAATCTCAATCATCTATAATGGAACAGATGTTAATAGCTTTAATTTCCATCCACATTATTTTGATGGAATATTACACTTTGTCACAGTTGCGAGACTTACGCAAGAAAAAGGTATACAGAATTCTATAAAAATGTTATCGACTTTACCTGAAAATATTAAGTGGGACTATACTGTTGTAGGTGATGGTGAGTATAAGGAAGAGTTGATTAATATTACGAAAAAGTATAGCGGAGATAAAATAACTTTTTTGGGTAACCGGGATGATGTGTCAGAAATTTTAGATTCTAAGGATGTTTTTTTACATTTATGCGATTGCAATGAAGGATTTGGCATAACAATTATAGAAGCCATGGCTAAAGGTAAGGTATGTATCGTTAATAATAAAGGAGCATTACCTGAAATAATAACAAACGGAGTAGATGGCTTTGTCATAAATAATAGTGATGAAGGGATACAAGTCATTGAAAATATTCTGACTTGCAGAGAACAGTGGGATGAAATAATGCGAAATGCAGGTGCTAGAGCTCGGCATTTCTCAATAAATCAGTATGTAAAGTCGCTTGATGAAATGTTAATAAATTAATAGGTAATTGCGAAACTGGTTCGGGATATGAGCCCAAATAGTGCTGAAACTTGG
>JAUNTC010000077.1 GCA_030538915.1 Lachnospiraceae bacterium
ATCATGAGAACAATAATAACCTTCCACAAGGAAAAAACACATTGTCATTGCAGCAAAATAGCCGATATCACTTAAAATTTCATATGAAAAATTGCCCGGAGTCAGAAACATCCGGGCAATATGATTGCATGTCATTGTAAAGACAGCAATATATTTCATCGTATCACGATTCATTATTTCACCAGTAAAGAAGTACCTGTCATCTCTTTTGGCTGCTCCATTCCCATCATTTCGATCAATGTAGGAGCAATATCAGCCAAACATCCACCTTCTCTTAAACAATAAGAAGGATCTGCATTAACAAGAATAAATGGTACCTGATTTGTTGTATGTGCGGTGAATGGTTCTCCTGTCTCAGGATCAATAAGCTGCTCTGCATTTCCATGATCGGCACAGATAAACATCTGTCCATCTACTTCCTTAATTGCATCTACGGTTTTTCCAACACATGTGTCTACCGCTTCAACAGCTTTGATCGCTGCTTCTTCCACTCCAGTATGTCCAACCATATCTGGATTAGCAAAGTTTACAATGATCACATCATATTTGTCTGATCTGATTGCATCTGTCAGTTTGTCACATACTTCATATGCACTCATTTCCGGCTTCAGATCATATGTTGCTACTTTTGGAGATTTTACAAGGATACGGTCCTCGCCTTCATTTGGCTCTTCCACTCCACCATTGAAGAAGAATGTAACGTGCGCATACTTTTCTGTCTCTGCAATACGAGCCTGTTTCAGTCCGTGTGAAGCTAAATATTCACCAAATGTATTTGTAATTTCTTCTTTTACAAATGCAACAAGTTTGTTTTCAATTGTAACATCATATTCTGTGAAGCATACAAATGTAGTCTTCACTCTTTCTCCTCTTTCAAATCCATCAAATGCATCATCACAGAATGTTCTTGTAATCTCTCTTGCACGGTCCGGACGGAAGTTAAAGAAAATAACAGAATCGTTATCATTAATTGTAGCTACCGGTTTGCCATCTTCTACAACAACTGTTGGAAGTACAAACTCATCTGTTGTATCTTTATCATAAGAAGCCTGGATTCCTTCTGGTCCGCTTACTGCCGTTTCGCCTTCTCCGTCAACAAGTGCACGGTATGCTTTCTCCACACGATCCCATCTGTTATCACGATCCATTGCATAGTAACGTCCCATTACAGAGGCAACTTTACCTACACCGATCTCTTTCATCTTTGCTTCTAACTCTTCTACATATTCTTTTCCGGAAGCCGGCGGTGTATCACGTCCGTCGAGGAAGCAGTGTACATATACTTTCTCAATACCCTGTCTTTTTGCAAGCTCTAAAAGTCCATAAATGTGAGAATTATGGCTGTGCACACCCCCATCGGAAACAAGACCGAAAAGATGTAATGCACTGTCGTTTTTCTTTACATTTTCGCATGCAGCAAGAAGTGCTTTATTTTCAAAGAAATCGCCGTCCTGAATTGCTTTTGTGATCTTTGTAAGATCCTGATATACAATTCTTCCAGCTCCCATATTAAGATGTCCAACTTCTGAGTTACCCATCTGTCCTTCCGGAAGTCCAACTGCCATTCCACTTGCATTTCCTTTTACAAATGGACACTCTGCCATCAATTTATCCATAACGGGTGTTGAAGCCTCAGCAACTGCATTACCGTTTGTATTCTCATTCAATCCATAACCATCTAAGATCATCAAAACTGTCGGTTTCTTACTCATAAGATTTCATATCTCCTTTCGAATTTAAGTCTGATTATAAGCAAAAAACCGCTCCGATTCCTGCATACAGAAATCGAAGCAGTCTAAAAATACAGATTATTTATAATTTACGATCTTTCCGAAGTCAGCTTTCAGAGAAGCTCCACCTACAAGACCACCATCGATATCTGCCTGAGCAAATAATTCAGCTGCATTTCCTGCATTTACAGATCCACCGTACTGGATACGGATAGCTTCTGCAGTAGCCTCATCATAAATCTCAGCGATGCAAGCACGGATTCCTGCACAAACTTCTTCTGCCTGCTCTGTTGTAGCTGTCTTACCTGTTCCGATTGCCCAGATCGGCTCATATGCGATTACTGCGCTCTTAGCCTGATCAGCTGTAACATTTAACAATCCCACTTTTACCTGCTGACGGATGAAATCCATTGTTACACCCTGTTCTCTCTGCTCAAGAGTCTCTCCACAGCACATGATTGGTGTAAGACCGTGTTCGAAGGCTTTTAATACTTTCTTATTAACTGTCTCATTAGTCTCTGCGAAATACTCTCTTCTCTCAGAATGTCCAAGAACTACATACTTAACACCGGCATCTGTAAGCATTGCTGGAGAAATCTCTCCTGTATATGCTCCACTTTCTTCAAAATACATGTTCTCAGCACCAACTTCGATGTTTGTTCCCTTGCATGCTTCTACAACAGGGATGATATCGATTGCAGGTACACAAAATACTACATCAACTTCCTCATTTGCTACGAGCGGTTTTAATTCTTCAACTAAAGTAACTGCCTCGCTTGGAGTTTTGTTCATTTTCCAGTTACCTGCTACAATTTTCTTTCTTGCCATTTTATCTGTCTCCTAATATTAATTTTATAAGTCCAAAAATGCTTATTTATCATTAGCGGCTGCAACACCCGGAAGCTCTTTTCCTTCTAAGAACTCTAAAGAAGCTCCACCACCTGTAGAGATATGTGTCATCTTATCGCCATAGCCAAGCTGATTTACTGCAGCTGCAGAATCACCACCACCGATAATTGTAGTTGCGTCTGTCTCAGCAAGTGCTTTTGCTACTGCCTCTGTTCCTTTTGCGAAGTTTGGCATCTCGAAACATCCCATCGGTCCGTTCCATACAACTGTCTTCGCATCTTTTACAGCGTCACAGAAGATCTTGCTTGTCTCTGGTCCGATGTCAAGTCCTTCCCATCCATCCGGAATCTCTCCTGTTTTCACAACTTTTGCGTTTGCATCGTTAGAAAAATCATCTGCGATCACATTATCTACAGGAAGAAGTAATTTCACACCTTTATCCTGTGCTTTTTTGATCATATCAAGCGCATACTGGCAGTAATCTTCCTCAAGAAGTGAGTTACCTACTGTACCACCCTGTGCTTTGGCGAATGTATAAGACATACCCCCACCGATGATCAATGTATCTACTTTATCAAGGAGATTGTTAATTACAGAAATCTTGCTAGATACTTTTGCTCCTCCAAGAATTGCTACAAATGGTCTCTCCGGATTATTTACAGCATTTCCAAGGAAATCAATCTCTTTCTGCATAAGATATCCAACTACTGCAGTATCAACATACTTTGTAACACCTACGTTAGAGCAGTGTGCACGGTGTGCTGTACCAAATGCATCATTTACAAATACATCGCAAAGAGAAGCGAGTTCTTTGCTGAATGCATCTCCGTTCTTTGTCTCTTCTACTCTATAACGTGTGTTCTCAAGAAGAATTACATCTCCATCTTTCATTGCAGCAACAGCAGCTTTTGCATTCTCTCCTACAACTTCTCTGTCTGCAGCGAATTTTACTTCCTGTCCAAGAAGTTCAGATAAACGTACTGCAACCGGTGCCAAAGACATCTCCGGTACAGGCTCTCCCTTCGGTTTTCCGAGGTGAGAACAAAGAATTACTTTTCCTCCATCTGCGATCAGCTTCTTGATTGTTGGAAGCGCTGCTACAAGACGGTTCTCGTCTGTAATCTTTCCATCGATCAATGGCACGTTAAAGTCGCATCTTACGAGTACTCTTTTCCCTTTTACGTTGATGTCATCAACTGATTTTTTGTTAAGCATATGATTTACCTCCTAATATCAAAAAAAGGAGTCCGGTCCAAGTCGACCGGACCCCTCTTCGAGTCATAATTAAGCTAATTCAGCGAAATATTTGATTGTTCTTACCATCTGGCTTGTGTAAGAATTCTCATTGTCATACCAAGATACAACCTGAACTTCTGTTGTTCCGTTGTCTAATGGAAGTACCATTGTCTGAGTAGCATCAAATAATGAACCGTATCTCATTCCTACGATATCGCTTGATACGATCTCATCTGTATTATATCCGAAGGATTCTGTTCCAGCAGCTTTCATAGCAGCATTTACTTCATCAACTGTAACTGTTCCGTCAACAACTGCTGTAAGAATTGTTGTAGATCCTGTTGGAGTTGGTACACGCTGAGCAGATCCGATTAATTTTCCATTTAACTCTGGAATAACAAGTCCGATTGCTTTTGCAGCACCTGTGCTGTTTGGTACGATATTAACTGCAGCTGCACGAGATCTTCTTAAATCACCTTTTCTCTGTGGTCCGTCAAGTGTCATCTGATCTCCTGTGTATGCATGAATTGTGCACATGATACCAGATTTGATGCTTGCAAGGTCATTTAATGCTTTTGCCATTGGAGCTAAGCAGTTTGTTGTACAAGAAGCTGCGGAAATTACTGTGTCTTCCGGTTTCAGCTCTGTGTGGTTAACATTATATACGATTGTAGGAAGATCGTTTCCTGCTGGTGCGGAAATTACAACTTTTCTTGCTCCTGCTTTAATGTGTGCAGATGCTTTCTCTTTAGATGTGTAGAAACCAGTACACTCAAGAACAACGTCTACTCCGATTTCTCCCCAAGGAAGTTCCTCTGCGTTTGCTTTTGCGTAGATTTTGATTTCTTTTCCGTCAACAATGATGGAATCCTCTGTAGCTTCTACTTTGTCAGCCAGTGCATATCTTCCCTGTGATGAATCATATTTTAACAGGTGAGCAAGCATCTTTGGAGATGTTAAGTCGTTGATTGCAACTACCTCATATCCCTCTGCTCCAAACATCTGTCTGAATGCAAGACGTCCAATACGTCCAAATCCATTAATCGCTACTTTTACTGCCATGATCAATTCCTCCTAAAGTTTATTCTAACTAATACTTCATTGTGAACCCTTTAACATTTTTCAAAGTGTCCCAACTGGCTTTATTGTACTAAATTTGGTACAAAAATTCAAGAGGCTAATATATTTTTATGAAAGTTGCTTAAAAATCGGCTTTCTTTCACGAAATTCTGCATAATATGTGAAACCACAGGCCCTTAAAATGTCATTTGCCTTGTTAAAATCCCATGCAATGTGCTCTGGACAGTGTCCATCTGCACCAACTGTCACAATTTCACCACCCAGTTCTCGATATCTTTTTAACACATCTGGATGCGGATGTGCGAATGGAAGTCCGTATTTCAGCCCTGCCATATTCAATTCAAGCCCTTTTCCTTTTGCGATCACATTTTTGAGGATCTCATCGACCAGGTTCGCATACTTTATATAGGAATAGGATTTTTCCTTTTCTTTTCCATAACGGACCATATAATCCAAATGTCCAAGAACGTCATAGTCCTCATAAATCTTCACATCTTCCAGCATCTCTTCTAACACTTCACGGTACACTTCTTCGTCCGTTTTTCCTTCGAAGAGCTCACCGTGTGCAATATCTGATTTTTTGATGCTGTGAACGGAACCGATTACAAAATCAAATGGATATTTATTTACAAACTCATGATAAAAAGGCTCTAGATATGGCTGCAGTCCAATCTCTACACCAATGCGCATGTCAATCTTATCTTTGTACTTTTCCTGAAGAGCCGGCATTACACGAAAATATTCTTCCGGATCAAATATATCTTCCGGTCCCCAGTCAAAATCATCTTTATCAAAATGGTCTGTAAAACAGACCATTTTCAACTCTTTATTAATTGCACCTTTCACCATATCTTCCGGCGTAGTATTGGAATCATGGGAAAAATTCGTGTGCATATGTACATCTGCTCTCATCATTGTGAAAATCCCCCTGTCAGTCTTTTTGTCTTATTTATCAGCTATGATCGTTCCACCGCCAAGCACATAGTCATTATCGTAAAGTACCACTGCCTGCCCCGGTGTTATCGCTCTCTGCGGTTCATCGAACGTGCAGAGAATCTCATCTTCTCCGGTTCGTTCTGCTATGCACCATGCTCCTTTGTGATTGTAACGAATCTTTGCCCACACTCTTGTCGGTTCTTTTAAATCTGCTACAGACATAAAGTTAATTTTATTGGCGCGCACATAACGAGACATAGATTCCTCGTTTGATCCAACAACTACTTCGTTCGTTTCCGGACGGATTTCCAACACAAATACTGGATGACCTAATGAGAGTCCCAATCCTTTTCTCTGTCCGACGGTATAATGGATAATGCCTTTGTGTTGTCCTACAACAGTTCCATCACTTGTCACGAAATTGCCAGGCGATATCTTATCTCCTGTATATTCTTCTATAAAGGATGCATAATCTCCATTCGGAACAAAACAGATATCCTGACTGTCCGGTTTATGTGCAACCTGAAGTGCCACTTCTGACGCCATCGCACGAATCTCGTCTTTTGTATAATCTCCAACCGGCATAAGTGTATGTGCTAACTGCTCCTGTGTAAGATTGTATAATGCATAAGTCTGGTCTTTTGCACCGGTTGTCGATGTATGCAACGCATATCTTCCATTTTCAAGTTTATCGATTTTTGCATAATGACCGGTCGCAATATAATCTGCTCCGATATCCATGCTCCTCTTAAGAAGCGCCTCCCACTTCACGTATCTGTTACATGCGATACATGGGTTTGGCGTTCTTCCTTCCTTATATTCATTTACAAAATAATCAATTACATAATCTTTGAATTCTTTTTTGAAATTCATAACATAATAAGGGATACCGATTGCTGCCGCTACGCGTCTGGCATCTTCTACCGCACTCAGACCGCAACAACCACCATTTTCCTCCTGGATGATCTCTTCTTCATCCTGCCAGATCTGCATCGTTACCCCTACTACATCATATCCTTGTTCTTTTAAAAGCCAGGCCGCCACGGAGGAGTCAACTCCTCCGGACATGCCTACAACTACTTTCTTTTTTTCCATACTCGTCTCCCGGATTTAATATTCCTCTTCTTCGTCCTCTTCACCTTCATGAATGTCTGACTTCGGTTTCTCTAATCCTTCGATTGTAATATTATTTTTTGTAGCATAATCCCAAAGTGCTGCATGGATTGCTTCTTCTGCCAGAAGAGAGCAGTGTACTTTTACCGGTGGAAGTCCATCTAACGCTTCCATTACCGCTTTGTTTGTTACTTCCATCGCTTCCTGAATCGACTTTCCTTTTACAAGTTCTGTTGCCATACTGCTTGTTGCAACAGCAGCTCCACAGCCAAATGTTTTGAATTTTACATCACGAACGATCTGATTCTCGTCGATATCAAGATAAATTCTCATGATATCTCCACATTTTGCATTTCCTACAGTTCCTACACCACTGGCGTTTTCTATCTCTCCTACGTTTCTTGGATTCTGGAAATGATCCATTACCTTTTCTGAATACATAATATCTTCTCCTTCTATTATAAATGTCTATTTTTGTTTTTTTACAAAATCTTCATATAACGGAGACATATTTCTCAAATGAGCTACAATCTCCTTTAAATTATCTACCACATAATCAATATCTTCTTTTGTGATTTCTTCATTGATCGTAAGTCTTAATGAACCGTGTGCAATCTCGTGTGGCAATCCGATTGCGAGCAATACATGCGACGGATCAAGAGATCCAGATGTACATGCAGATCCACTGGATGCACAGATTCCTTTCATGTCAAGCATAATGAGAAGGGATTCTCCTTCTACGAAACGGAAGCTGAAGTTTGCATTGTTCGGAAGTCTGTCTGTACGATGTCCGTTCAATCTGCAATATGGAATCTCTTTTAACACGCGATCAATGAGATAATCTCTTACTTCTGTCTCTTTTGCTGTACGTTCCTTCATCGTCTTATCTGCACGAACGGCAGCTGTTCCGATTCCTACAATTCCTGGAACATTCTCTGTACCTGCACGACGTTTTCTCTCCTGTGCTCCACCATGAACAAAAGAACGAATCTTAACTCCTTTGCGGATGTATAAAAATCCGATTCCCTTCGGTCCGTTTAATTTATGTCCACTGGCACTGAGCATATCAATGTGATATTCATCTACATTAATAGGAAGCTGTCCATATGCCTGTACTGCATCTGTATGAAAAAGGATGCCATGTTCTTTTGCAATTTCTCCGATTTCTTTAATTGGCTGGATCGTTCCGATCTCATTATTTGCAAACATAACAGAGATAAGAATTGTTGTCGGACGGATGGCTTTCTTAAGTTCATCCAGTTTCACCTTTCCATCTTCATCAACATCTACATATGTAATCTCAAATCCTCTTTTTTCCAAATACTCGGCTGTATGGAGGATTGCGTGATGCTCAATCTTTGTTGTGATGATGTGTTTTCCTTTATCTGCATAAGCTTCTGCGGTTGCTTTCAATGCCCAGTTATCTGATTCTGAACCTCCGGCTGTGAAATAGATTTCATTCGCCTTGGCTCCGAGCGTATTAGCAATTGCTTCTCTCTCCTTGCTGATCACTTCTTTATTTCCTGCCGCAAAGCTGTATACACTGGACGGATTTCCATAATGCTCTGTAAAATATGGAAGCATTGCTTCTACGACTTCCGGCGCTGTTTTTGTTGTTGCTGCATTATCAAGATATAATAATTTACCCATGATAAGTTCCTCCATTTTCTATTCTGAATGTGTGCACTTGGTATGATCATATACACCATGTGGATTCATTTCTTTACTTTCTTTTACAAGTTCGTCAAGCATCATCTCATCAACTGCATGATTGATGCTGTCATTAATCTTCTGCCATACATATTTTGTTACACACCCTTCTGAAGCAGTACAACCATCTTCCGAAAAAAACGCTGCACACTTCACCGGTTCTAAGCTTCCTTCGAGAGCTCGTAAAATATCTCCCACGGAAATCTCACCTGCATCTTTCGCAAGTACATATCCTCCGGATGCGCCTCTTATACTCTTCACCAGACCTGCTTTTTTCATTTTAGAAACGAGCTGTTCCAAATAACGTTCTGATATTCCCTGTCGTTGTGCTATATTTCCAATCGAAACAGGCTCCTCTTCGCTGTATCTGGCCAGGTCGATCATTGCTCTTAATCCATATCTGCCTTTTGTGGAGAGTTTCATCTTATCACCTTCTTTAATTCCTACCAATTTAATTCCCACTAAATTACTAGGGTTTTTACTTTTGTAGGATATCACTGTCCCATCATTCTGTCAAGAACTCTAGCGACAATATTTTGATTCGTATGCTAAAATAGCAGCACTTGTCTTCGCATCCTCGATTTTCCCGGTAAAAATCATCTCTTTCAACTCGTCCAACGTATAAGCCTTCACCTTAATATATTCATTTTCATCTAGATGCTGGCTTGTCGGTTTTAAATCTCTTGCAACAAAAATCTCAATTTTCTCATCACAAAATGCTACCGTTGTACGCATATTCATAAGCCATTCTATATTTTCTGACTTGTATCCTGTCTCTTCTTCCAGCTCTCTTGTTGCACATATAAGTCCAGACTCTTCCGGTGCATCTAGTTTTCCAGCTGGAATTTCAAGTGTATCTCTCTCTAATGCATTACGATACTGTGTAACCATCAAGATCTTTCCGTCGTCCATCACAGGAACAACTGCGGCTGCTCCATCATGGTGAATATAATCCCAATCTTCTTCATTACCATTTGCAAATTGCATGTGATCTTTATATATTTTCAGTACGGTGCCTGTATATGCCAGTTCTCTGCTCACTCTTTTTACTTCATTGCTCATTTTATATTCCTCCTTATACTATAAGAAAAAGCAGAACCGACATTCACCGGTTCTGCTCTTATTTATCTTCTACTTGGCATAGTCTGTAATGCGTGATTCACGGATTACGTTAACTTTAATCTGTCCAGGATATTCGAGTTCAAACTCGATCTGTTTTGCTATATCTCTGGCCAGTAATACCATATCTGCATCAGATACTTGTTCTGGAACTACCA
>JAUNTC010000147.1 GCA_030538915.1 Lachnospiraceae bacterium
TCAAAAAAAGGCTTGTCAAGGAACATTACAGTGTAGATGCCTGTGGGGATGGTCTGGAAGCGATGGATTATATCGATATGACTTCCTACGATGGTATTATTCTTGATATCATGTTGCCGGGAAAGGACGGATATGAAATCTTAAGAGAATTAAGGCAACGAGAAGATGATACACCGGTTTTGTTACTGACAGCAAAAGACAGCATTGAAGACCGTGTCAAAGGACTGGATCTTGGTGCCGATGATTACCTGATCAAACCATTTGCATTTGAAGAACTGCTTGCAAGAATCCGTGTCATGATGCGTAGAAAGCCACAATTTACATCCAATCAACTAAAAATAGCAGATCTTATTCTGGATCGTGACACAAGAAAGGTTACAAGAGCCGGAAATGAAATTGATCTTTCTGCAAAAGAATTTATGGTTCTGGAATGTCTTATGCGCAACAAAAATATCGTAATGACAAGACAGCAGATTGAACAGAATGCGTGGGACTTTGATTTTGAAGGTGGTTCCAATGTGATCGACGTATACATTCGCTATTTGCGAAAAAAAATCGATGCACAATATGAACAAAAACTCATTCACACTGTTCGCGGTGTCGGATATGTAATGAGGGAAAACGAATGAAACAGCTGACGATCAAGAAAAAAATTACGCTATGGTACACCGGAATCATTGCCGTAGTTCTTGGGACTATTTTAGTTCTCGTCCTTCTTTTTGTGGATAAGGTTGGAATTTCTGCGACAGAAGAAGAAATCAGTGCCGCAGTGACTGGTTTCTCTTCAAATATGAATTTTCAGGATGATTCCTTTTATCTTGACGGCGATACCGAATTTTACGATGACGGTATTATGTTTTGTATTTATGACAAAAACGGACGCTTACTTTATGGAACGATTCCACCCCAATTTCCAGAAGAAACTATCCTCAAGTCGAATACACCGCGAATGATAACCGGATCAAATCGAAAATGGATGATATATGACAGCGTTTACACTTACGGTGATGATGAGGAAATGTGGGTACGAGGAATTACCTCCGTACATTCTATAGAACTTTTCATGCAGACATCCGAGAAAATGCTGTTGATTGTATTTCCATTACTCATTATTCTGATTGGAGCCATCGGATATTTTATGATCAAGCGGGCATTGAGACAGGTGGATCTTATCTGCGATGAAGTTGAAAACATCAGCAATGGAAAAGATCTTTCCAAACGATTGTCTCTGCCAAAAACAAAAGATGAATTATACGAATTGTCGAAGAAATTTAACGAAATGTTCGAGCGCTTGGAATTTTCGTTTGAGAAGGAACGTCAATTCACATCAGACGTATCCCATGAACTGCGGACTCCCGTTGCTGTTATCATTTCCCAGTGTGAGTACTTATTGGAAAATGAAAACTTATCTGCGGAAGATAAGGAAGAGATTGCAGTCATCTTAAGGCAGGCAAAACGAATGTCAAAGCTGACAAGCGAAATGTTAATGATCGCCAGAAACGAACAAGATGAGCAACATCTGATGGAAAAACTGGATTTTGGATTATTAAGCGAACTTGTAATAGAAGAACTGCAGACAAAAGCACAGGAAAAAAATATTGAGATCACCCTTCAAAAGCAGGACGACTTATTTATGAACGGCGACCAGACATTGATTTTGCGTATGATGATGAATTTAATAACCAATGCCATCAATTACGGAAAAACAAATGGACATATTCATGTTATCCTGAAGGTCGAAAATGACCAGATTGTCGGTGAAGTGAAAGATGATGGTATTGGAATAAGTGAGGAACACCTGGACAAAATCTGGGAGCGTTTCTATCGCATAGACAAAAGCCGTTCCAGAGAAAATGGCGGTACCGG
>JAUNTC010000078.1:0-5023 GCA_030538915.1 Lachnospiraceae bacterium
AATAAATATCATTAGGAGGGCCTTTTATTATGGCAAGACAAAAGAAACCTGTACACAGAGTACAAATGACCGATGGTAAAAGAAACATCATTCGGCAGCTTCTCGAAGAATACGATATCGAGACTGCAGAAGACATACAGGATGCTCTCAAAGATCTCTTAGGTGGCACCATTAAAGAAATGATGGAGGCCGAAATGGATGATCACCTTGGATACGAAAAGTCCGAGCGTTCTGACAACGATGATTATCGCAACGGCTATAAACATAAGCAGGTAAACAGTCGGTATGGTTCTATGGAAATCGAAGTCCCACAGGATCGAAAATCGACCTTTGAACCACAGATTGTGAAAAAGCGTCAGAAAGATATCTGCCAGTAAATAGACCGTAGTCTCATCACCCCTTTGATTAACCAGTTCTTCGACATCCGGCCAATTATCCTTATTCTCGAATTTTTCAGTTGATGAACTTGAATCATCCATTGACGGTTCATCCGGGAACTGTACTACCTCTTGTTCCTTCGCCTCTGTTTGCTCCATATTATTATCTTCTGCTGTTGCAAGCTCACTATTATCTCCGCTCGCAACGACCTGCTCTGTACTGTTTCCGGTTTTAGTCATAATTCCGGTTTCCTGCTGCCCACATGCGGTCAATGAACATACCATAATTACAGAAATCATCAAAAATGACTTATTCTTCATATCTTTTTTCTTCATCCATCTAATTTACATTACTTTTTGCCATATCGCGCGCAAAGGAATATACCTTTTCTGACCACTGCCATACATCCAGCTTATCATGACTCAGGCAAAACGCTCTGTCTGACAACTGTTCTGGCATAACTTTCATTATTTGATCCTTGTATTCAGACGGAATGACAATCATATGCACATAATTAGCCAGCTTCACTTCATCTTTTACCTTAACCGGTAAAAAGCCATCGTAATGTCCTTCATTTCATTATCACTTACGTTCGGATAATCTGATAAGGCTTTGTATAAAACGCCATCCTATAATTCTGTGAACTCATGGTTTCCTATATTTATCTTCATATTGTTATCACCTGTCTTAGGATTCTCCTAATTCTAGAATTTTTTCTCCTGTCTGCGGATCTTCGATCCCGAGCAAAGATAAAATCAATGCCATTCGCATATATTTTCCGTTCTGTACCTGCTGAAAATAAGCCGCTCTGCTGTCATCATCCACATCGTAAGCAATCTCATCAACACGTGGCAGCGGATGCAGTACCGGCATATCTTCCTTTGCCAGCTGCAGTTTTTCCCGATTGAGAATATAAGTATCTTTCAGACGGATATAACCCTCTTCATTGAAAAAGCGTTCTTTCTGTACTCTCGTCATATAAAGAACATCCAGCTTGGGAAGGCTATCTTCCAGACTGGATACTTCCTCATACGGCGTATGCGTCGGCTCTAATGTTTCATCCACAAGATAATCTGGAATTCTGAGTTCTTCCGGCGAGATAAAATAGAATTTATTTCCTGTATGGCGCACCAGGCTCTTTACTAGCGAGTGCACCGTTCTTCCGAACTTCAAATCTCCGCAGAAACCGATGGTCAGATTGTCGAGTCTACCAAGTCTCTGGCGAATAGTCATCAGATCGATCAAAGTCTGTGTTGGGTGATTATGTCCGCCATCCCCGGCATTAATGACCGGGATTTTCGAATACATGGACGCACAAAGCGGTGCCCCTTCCTTCGGATGGCGCATGACAATGATATCTGCATAACAACTAACGACCCTTACCGTATCCGCAATTGTCTCCCCTTTGGAAACGCTCGATTGGTCCGCCCCTGCGAATCCAATCGTCTGTCCACCAAGACTGAGCATTGCCGATTCAAAAGAAAGCCTCGTTCTGGTACTTGGCTCTTAAAAAAGTGTTGCAAGCTGTCTGCCATCTGCTGCATGTGCATAAGCTTTTGGATTTGCAGCAATCCTGTCTGCGAAATCCAGCACTTCATACGTTTCTTCTACTGTAAAATCCAAAGGACTTATCAAATGTCTCATAACCACTCTCCTTTTGTTAAATACTGACTTCTCTCTGCACCTACGGATATGAACTGTATTTCATGCTGCAGAAGATCCTCTAACGTCTCTACATACGTTTTGGCTGCATCCGGCAGTTCATCATAGGTTACGCAACCGCTGATGTCTGTCTGCCAGCCGGGAAGCATTCTCACAATTGGTACATATTCTTCTAGATCCTCTACCGGATCAAAATCCGTCACTTCCTGATTTCCCTTTTTGTAACCTACAATCACAGGGATTTCTTTCATCATACTGAGCACATCAAGCTTAGTTAATGCAATCTTGTCCGCGTTCTGACACTTTAATCCATACCGGCTTGCAACTGCATCAAACGGTCCTACACGGCGCGGACGTCCTGTGGCAGCACCATATTCTCCGCCAAACTTGCGCAAAAGTTCCATCCAGGATTCTGGCATGGCTTTTTCTGCTGTAAATGGCCCTGCACCTACACAGGTTGAATAAGCTTTCAGTACACCAACGACATGGTCCAGTTGCTTTCCCGGTATCCCCGCCCCTATCGGACCGTAGGCAGAAATCGTTGAAGAACTTGACGTATATGGAAAAATACCATAATCAATATCCCGCATAGCTCCAAGCTGTGCCTCTAAAACAACACGTTTTCCTTCCTTTAATGCTTCCTCGAGATAAGCACCTGTGTCTACTATATATGGCCATAACTCTGCTGCCTGAGCTTCACACCAGGAAAGCAGTGCCGGATAGGACATCGGTTCCTGATAATAGCATCCTGCAAGCTCCAGATTCTTTGCCTCGAGCATCATTTTCAAACGATTCTGTACGGATTCCTCTTTTAGATGAAGCAGATCCCCAAGACGCAGTGTCTTCTTTCTGTATTTGTCACTGTATGCATAGGCAATGCCTCTTTTTGTGGAACCAAACGCTGCTCCTGTTTTTGCAAGACGTGTTTCTTCGAGTTCATCCTGAATTTTGTGCCAAGGCATAGAGATTGTTGCCCGTTTGGAAAGTTTTAAGTTGTTTGGTGTGACCACAACACCTTTTTCCCTGATCTGTGCAATTTCGTTTGTCAGATGTTTCAGGTCTACCACCATACCATCGCCGAGTACGCATATTACATTCTCATGCAGAATACCGGATGGCAGCAGATTTAAGACAAATTTCTGCTGTTTGGCAACCACTGTATGACCAGCGTTATTGCCGCCCTGATAGCGGACAACAACATCTGCATTCTCCGCAAGCAGATCGATCACACGACCTTTTCCTTCGTCTCCCCAGTTAATTCCTGTTACAGCTGTAAGCATATTTTATTCTCCTTCTATTGACACTGTCTTTGAACATAAACCCATGCATAATCTGTTATGAGCAATGCCGGAATGTCCGGTCGGTAAGTATTCTCGCAAAAATAAGTCCAAGCGGTAACGATACAATAATCATGATCGCTGCTGCAAGCCACAAAACTGCCTCTGTTAGTGACATAATTCCAAAATTATAAATCGCACGATACAAATATAATCCTGGCACCATAATTACAATGGATGGCACTGTCAGTGAAATTCTCGGATATCCATGATTTCTCTTTATGATGGATGCAAGCAGACCTGCAGTCAGTGCTCCTATGAAAGCTGCTGCCGCAGATGGCATCCCTGCATAATCGACCAGTTCCAGCCGCAATGTATTTGCAACGGCACCGATACATGCCGCCGTTGCTGCTATACAGACTGAACTGTTAAACATAATCGAGAATCCAAATACTCCGCAAAAACTTGCGATCAGACGTAAAACCAGATGCATCATACTTCCTAGATGCAAAGCTACAAAATCCTGTGGCTGAAGCTTTAACAAAAGTGCCATGATCCATGCAAACACCGTTGCACCCAGAACAATAATAATGGAATAGGTAAGCCGCTCCAGACCAGATCGCAAATCCAGCTTTGCCAAGTCAATTCCACTTGTGATAAACGGAAATCCCGGAATAATAAACAACATGGAACAGATATATCCGGCCTCATGCACTGCGGAAACGTGTAACAACAGCTCTGCCATATGCAGACAGACAGCATACGTCAGACATGCAGCTGAAATAGATACCGCAATGTTTAAAAACAATGTGTAATGATGTTTGATCAGCTTCATCCGGATAAGGTTACCAACACCAGCGGCAATAAATGCAAATATCATCTCCACCGGGCCACCACCCAGCAGAAATGTAAATCCACAACATGCAAGTGCCGCTGCCAATCCGAGTTTCACCGGAGAATAGAGTTCATGGATCTGCTCGATTTCATCCAGCCGCTTATGGATTTCTTCTCCGGTCAAATGCGCTTCCTGAGATGGAAAACTATTTACAAACTGTTCCATCCGATAAAGCTTGGAAGTATTTACTCCGGTATTTGCAATACTAAGAGACTGTGAAACACACTCTTTTCCATCAAAACAATTAAACTCTATGGACATCAGTCCCACATCCACTGTACAGGTTACTCCAAGTTCCTTGGAAAGCCTGTTCATAGAAGTCCGCACACGCCATGCTCCGGTTCCACAGGAAAGCATAATCAGACCAACCCGGCCGACAACCGATGCTTTTTCAATCAGTCCTGCCTGCTGAATCAGCACTTCACCGTCATTCTCTGTATAATCGTGCCACGGAATCTCCATATGATTTTTTTCCATGATTTCTATATAATCATTTTTCGCCATAAATGATCTCCTCCGCTTTTGCAACATGACGTTCGAGATTTTTCAGGAAGATAGAATTCGGAAGGAAAATTCCAATTTCATCATATCGGTTGTTATTCTCCACCAGCGAATCCTGTCCATAAAATACGTAAGCCATTGGAAGATTCTTTTCCAGCTCAATCATAAGATCCCACACGGCAGAATATACTTCTGCCTCTGTCTCCTTCTCCTTTACGGTATCCGGCAGTTCACGAATGAGCAGCACACCCATATTTTTTTCAAGAATCTTTTGTTTCACATCCATGTAATCCGACTGATATTCATGGCT
>JAUNTC010000078.1:5033-9636 GCA_030538915.1 Lachnospiraceae bacterium
AATATATATTTTTCTGATTGCCGAGATCTTTGTATACCTCATGAAAATGCCGGTATTCTTTTTCATGAGCTGTGCCTTTGTATGCAGGAAGTAATTGCCCATTTTCATCCGTCATAATGACCGGATTTTGCTTTCCGTCTGCATCAAAACGATATGGAATCAGAAATGAATTTCTCAACAGGTCAAACAATGTATTCTGACATATGCCCATAAGGAAGGCCGACAGGTCCCGGTTCGTATACGCATTGAACAAAGCCAGTGAAAATTCTGCCGGAGAAATTTCGGCATCCGAATCATCATTGCAAAATAAACAGTTACAAAATGTTTCCTGTAACTTTTCACATGCCCAATGATCATTTAATATTTTCTGAAACAAAACCTCTGCCTTTTCCTCTCGTGGAAAAATCGTCTGTTCCTTCATGCTTCATGCGCTTCCTTTCTTGCTTTTTTCATCTTCTTTGATTATACTCTTGCATTATGGATAAGTAAAAACTATAATTGATATGTTATAAATAACATTTTGATATGTCAGAGGGGGTTCTATCGATGAATGTAAATTTTGAATACTATCGAATTTTTTATTATGTTGCAAAATACCACAACTTTACCAAAGCCGCACATACACTCGGCAGCAGTCAGCCAAATGTGACAAGGGCCATGAACTGTCTGGAGCAGCAGATTAATACAACTTTGTTTGTACGTACCAACCGGGGCATTCAGCTTACCCCGGAAGGGGAAAAACTTTATACCCATATTTCCGCTGCAATGTCACAGATTTTTGCCGCAGAAGAGGAGCTATCGGATAGTACGGGGCTGTCACATGGAAGCATTGCGATCGGTGTCAGCGAGACCGCATTAAATATTTTTCTTTTTAATAAACTTAAAGCATTTCATATGACCTATCCCGGCATCCGCCTGAAACTGTACAATTACTCCACCCCACAGGCCATTGATGCCGTAAAAAGTGGAAAAATCGACTTTGCTATTGTTTCAACTCCAGCTTCCGTGGAATCACCACTCAGACAGATTATGCTGCAGCCTTTTCAGGAAATCCTTGTCGGTGGTACAACTTTTACCGCACTCGGCTGCCAGGAATTATCTCTCGCAGAATTAAAAAACTATCCGCTGATTTCGCTTGGACGTGAAACAACGACGTTTCAGTTTTATCATGCACTCTTTCTCTCTCACGGACTCGAACTTGCCCCTGATATCGAAACCGCCACGACCGATCAGATTCTCCCTCTTGTCAAATGTGAGCTGGGCCTGGCTTTTCTTCCAGAAGCAATGGCACATGATTCTATTCAAAAAAGAGAAATTGTCCAGATATCACTAAAAGAAAACATTCCGGAAAGAAATATATGCATGCTATACGATTGCCAACATCCGCTGAACTCAGCCGCCCGACAATTCCGGAAAATGATTCTGGAAAATCATTTGTCATAGTTTATAGCTATGAACAAGCAATGTTTTTAAGTATTATACAATCTCCTCAATTGTAATCCAAGATTCCATACCCGCTATCTTGGATAAGTGTAAAAGTTAATAGTTATCAGTGTAAAAGAAAGGTATGGATTTTCTTTTACAAATGAATTGAGACTGACTGGATAGTTGGTCTCTTTTCTGTTATGCTTTGATTTCTGGCGGCTGGAAAGGAGTCACCATGTCAAAGTTTTTATCTTATGAAGATCGAATGATTATTGCTCAACGCCTTCAGGAGAATGCATCCTTTGGGGCAATTGGCAAAGAGTTAGGAAAGGACCGTACAACCATTGCCAAGGAGATTAAAAAGTATTCCTATGATAAGAAAAGCGGTCGTCCTGGATATCCGTATAATCCTTGTAAATTCCGTGCTACATGCAAAGCAAAAAGGATTTGCGGAACAAGCTGTACACACCAATCTGCTTACAAATGCAGCCTGTGCTCTGAATGCACCTTACATTGTTCTGATTTTGTAGAAGATGTCTGTTCTGTCAAAAATAAGCCGCCTTATGTTTGTAATGGCTGCAGTCAGCTGCCGAAATGTACGTTATTAAAACGTATTTATGATCCGGCAGATGCACATGAGAGAGCACATCATGCTGTTTCGGAAGCCAGAACAGGTATCATGTCCAACGAAGATGATATTGCAAGAATTAATCGGATCATCAGTCCTTTGGTTAAAAACGGGCAGTCGCTTCATCAGATCTATCTGGATCATGTAGATGAACTGATGTGTAGTGAAAAGACATTGTATAACTACGTGGATGCCCAGCTCTTTGATATCAGGAACATTGATCTGCCCCGTAAAGTGAAATACCGTCCCCGTTATAAGAAGCCTGAATTTAAAGTTGACCGGGGCTGCCGTATTGAACGAAGCTACGCTGACTTTCAAAAATATCTGGGAGCAAACCCGGAAACGACCATTGTACAAATGGATAGCGTGATTGGTCGTGTGGGAGGAAAATGTCTTTTTACCATACATTTTGGAGCGGCTCAGAAGTGGTATTATCTTGTATCGCCTAATGCCACAAAGTTCAAAAAATGCTGTAACCATCAGCAGTCTCAGGAATTTACAACACTGAACAATATTTAATATATTGTTCTTTATTTGCTAAAATCCAGAAAGTTTTTTAGAAGAATTTTTAGAAAACCCTTACAAGATTTCATCAGTCAAAAAAACTGCCAATGCATAATATTCAAAATCAACCTCAAAAATCATCGAAAAATCCCCCCTAAAACAACCAAAAGCTGAGGACAATTTTCATATCTTCAGCTTTCTTTTTGCCTGCTATTTGATTATTTATAAAGACTGTCTAAACACCAAAAGCAAACGCTTCAATCTGTTTGTCATCAATACTTTCATTGAAAATTATAACCCATAAATGCTTTGTTACTCAGTTCAATAACTTCCATAATTCTTTGCACAAGTTCGTAAAAAGTGGATAATGAAAAATGACCTTCTATGGTAGAATTAAAGAAACTACAATAGGAGGTTTTATTATGACGAGAGAATATTGACATATACAGCAATATAAAAAATTATTGGGCCTGAAAAGAAGAAGGATTCACATATCGGAAAATCAGTGATAATCAGTTAGAATTCAGTTTTCTACCTTTGGAATAGCGTACTAAAATATTTTGTACTTTATCTGTATAGCTAATTTGTTAAGGTAATCGTAAAGAAGTTCTTTGCAATGGTAGTATTCCATATTGAAAGCTTTTACCGTTATGCCTTTAAGGATATCTTCTTTATCAATGTCAGTTTCTTTCATAAATTGTCCTAGTCCATAATGTGCAAGGCAATTTCTAATATTTCTGTTTTTAAGAGAACTATTTAATTCCAACTTGGTGTTTAGTGATTCGTTCATTTCTCTTATAAAGTCGCAGAGGTAATAATATTGTAAATAGGCAAATTTGAATTTTTGGGGAATGTTTTCAACGAAGTAGTTTTCAACAAATTTTATTGCATAATTGATATTGCAAAGAATTGAAAACAATACAAACCCTACATCATTTTTTAAAACTAATGGACAATTGTGATAAAAGTGATAGTCTTTATATATAACTATGTTATTGATATCATCGTAATTATATGGAGGAAAGTTTCTGCACCCTAAAAAAGCAGCCAATTTACCTACGATTACACCCATCTCGCTAATGAAATCACCTGAATTTTTATCTTCAAAATCATCAATGGGAGTGTGTAAAGCACACAAAATTGTATTGCCACAGAATTCTCCATTGCAAATATCAGTTCCTACATTATAATAGGCATTTTTACGCAATCCACTTATTCTAAAGAAATAATTATCACTTTTGTAAAATCGATACATTAGAGCTTTAGTATAATCGTTATAAGATTTTTCAAAAAGCTTATGCCCTTGTCTAAGAGAAGAATAATAAGTCTTTTCTTTTTTGTTAAACACTGGTGCGGCTAACCCCATTTTTCGACACCATTGTTCTGCACCATCTGCAAATATTCCTATGTAGGGTTGACACATCATTAAAAAATTACTATCAATATTTTTAGCATTTGTATTGATATCAATTATTGTATTTAAAAATCTTGCATCTGATTGAATTAGTTCGAATGCCGCTTTCTGCACTTTGTTGATTCTTATATTTTCCATAGTATTTATTTGACAAGTATTATAGTTGTTTCATTTATTTGTTAGTTTTGTATTCACTTTTTTAATGTGTATTACTATGTTGTATGAAGAAAAGTCAAGCTGAACACACAAACTCGACTTTTCTTCTTTGTTTATATTGAATTCATAATGTCTAATAAGCTTTGGTAACTGTCAACATCATGGTAAACAACATTGCTTGTTGACATTTCATTAAATAATTTTTTGGCACAAGAAATCTTTGCTTGCTCTATTGGTCTAAGATTAAGCGTTTCCATTGTTCCTTTTGTTTCAGCAATAAAGAAGATATGTTTAACCGTTCCTTCGTAGAAAGCGATAGCCCAGTCAGGAGAATAATTGCCGACGGGAGTAGGTATTTGAAATGTTCTCGGAAGTTTTGCGTAAACACATACTTCTTCCGCTGCATCCAAATCTTCTGCAAATCTTCTTTCAATACTCTTTTCAGCAGAACCATCCGTAAACACATAATCCTGAAT
>JAUNTC010000007.1 GCA_030538915.1 Lachnospiraceae bacterium
GGTAACAAAAAATGCCGTATTTATGCGGTGTTGTGGCGTTTCGCAAACGCCTAATTGTATTAAGAAAGCGTGAGGAGTGAAAATTCCTTGCGCTCTTTTTGTATAATTAAAAGATTAACAAAAAAACATCAATGCTGATAAGAATTTAACAAAAATGAAGGAAAATGCTTGCACATTCTTTTCGAAATAGATATAATATAATCGGCTAAAATTTTGGTTTTAATTTCTATAAAAGAACAAAACTAACTAAAAGAAAAATGGAGGGCTGGACTATGGGCAACATGGCAAAAGAAAATGCAGCAAGTAGTCGTATTTTAGCAGTACTTGACGCAGGAAGCTTTGTTGAGATCGGTGGAGCTGTAACAGCAAGATCTACAGATTTCAACATGCAGGACAAAGAGACTCCGGCAGACGGTGTGGTGACCGGATACGGAGTAGTAGATGGCAATCTGGTATATGTATATAGCCAGGACGCATCTGTATTAAAAGGTGCAATCGGTGAGATGCATGCAAGAAAGATTGCAAACATCTATGATATGGCAATGAAGATGGGCGCCCCGGTGATCGGAATGATCGACTGTGCCGGGTTAAGACTTCAGGAGGCAACAGATGCATTGGATGCGTTTGGTAAGCTTTATACAAAACAAGCACTTGCTTCTGGTGTGATCCCGCAGATCACTGCAATTTTTGGAACATGCGGAGGAGGACTTTCTGTAGTTCCGGCTCTTTCTGATTTTACATTTATGGAAGCAGAGAACGGAAAGCTTTTCGTGAACTCGCCAAATGCAATCCCTGGAAATGAGATTTCAAGATGTGATACATCTTCTGCAAAATTCCAGAGTGAACATGCAGGTCTTGTAGATGTTGTTGAGACAGAAGAAGAGATCCTTGCAGACATTCGTTCGCTTGTATGCATGTTACCTTCTAATAATGAAGATGATGCATCTTATGAGACATGTGAAGATGATTTGAACCGTGTTTGTGCAGATATTGCAAATGCAGCAGAAGATACAGCAATCGCACTTGCAGAAATTTCTGATGATCACATTTTCTTTGAGACAAAACGTGATTTTGCAAAAGAAATGGTGACAGGTTTTATTAAATTGAATGGCCTTACGATCGGAGCAGTTGCCAATCGTTCGAAAGTGTATAACGAAGAAGGAGAAGTTTCAGCTGAATTTGATGGTTCCTTGACTGCAAACGGAGCAGATAAAGCCGCTGATTTCGTACGTTTCTGTGATGCATTTTCAATTCCGGTACTTACACTTACAAATGTTTCCGGATTTGCAGCAAGCGATTACGATGAGACGCATCTTGCAAAAGCAGCAGCAAGACTTACTTTTGCATTTACAGAGGCAACCGTTGCAAAAGTAAATGTTGTGATCGGCAAAGCTTTTGGAAGTGCATATGTAACAATGAACAGCAAATCAGTAGGAGCAGATATGGTATATGCATGGCCACAGGCAGAAATCGGTATGATGGATGCAAAAATGGCAGCAAAGATCATGTATGCAGATACAGATGCAGATACAATTAATGAAAAAGCAGCTGCATATGCGAAGCTTCAGACAAGCCCGGATTCAGCAGCAAGAAGAGGATATGTGGATACGATCATCAATCCGGGAGACACTAGAAAATACGTTATTGGCGCATTTGAGATGTTGTTTACCAAGAGAGAGGAACGTCCAATGAAAAAACACGGAACAGTTTAGAGAGGTGAGGCAAAGTGAAGAAAAAAATTAGCTTAATAATCTGTATGCTTGTAGCTATGTTATGCTTTACCGGATGTTCTGGGTCACAGACAGAATTGAAATATGATGAGTCGACGATTGAACAGTCTACAGAGTACTTGTTGAGCTACTGTCAGAGTGCAGATGATGACACGATCGAGCAGTGGAAAGAGATGGATGACTTTAGTCTGAATTATCAGCTGATGCAGTCCGGACTTCCATATACAGCAGATGGTTTCTTAGGCGCACTGGAAAGCTGGCAGTCAGGTCTCAAAGAGTGTGGAGCATATGTCAGTCACGGAAATTATAAGTTTGAAACATCCAAAGACGAACTGAAAGTTACAACAGAGGCAAAATTTAAAGACAGAGATGCCACATTAACATTTGTATATAATGAGAGATTAAAACTGGAAAGTATGACAGTTGACGGAAAATATTCCATGGGTGAGGTTCTCGAAAAAGCAGGACTTAACACAGTACTTGGAATGGGAACCGTATTTGTTGTTCTGATCTTTATCTCTCTGATCATTTCACTTTTCAAATTCATCCCGGCATTGGAGAATGCATGGAAGAATAAAGGAAAGAAAACTTCTAAGGAGGCAGAGGCTGTAGTTGTAGAAAATGTAGCTTCAAGTGCTCCGGCAGAGGCGGAAGATGTAACCGATGATACAGAACTGGTTGCTGTTATCGCAGCAGCGATCGCAGCATATGAAGGAACCAGTACGGATGGATTTGTAGTAAGAAGCATCAAGAGACGTCCATCGAACAAATGGAACGCATAGAGAATTTAGGAGGATTTAATCATGAAAAATTATACAATTACAGTAAATGGCAATGTATATGACGTAACTGTTGAAGAAAATGGTGCAGGAGCAGCGCCGGTTGCGCCAAGAGCCGCAGCACCTGTAGCAGCACCAAAGGCAGCTCCGAAAGCTGCAGCACCGGCAGCCGGTAATGCGGGAAGCATTGAAGTGAAAGCCGGAGCAGCCGGAAAAGTATTCAAACTGGAAGCTAGTGTTGGACAGAGCGTAAAGAAAGGTGATGCAGTAGTTATCATCGAAGCTATGAAGATGGAAATTCCAGTAGTCGCTCCAGAAGATGGAACAGTTGCAAGCATCAATGTAGCAGTTGGAGACGCAATCGAATCCGGTGCAGTTTTAGCTACATTAAACTAATGTGAAACTGATTCCTTATGGAATAAATACGACTGGAGGTTAAGAAATGGAATATATAACATCAACATTGGGAAACCTCGTGCATCAGACAGCTTTTTTCAGTCTCACATGGGGCAATTTAATTATGATTGCTGTAGCATGTTTTTTCCTGTATCTGGCAATCGCTCGGGGGTTTGAGCCTTTGCTCCTTGTGCCAATCGCATTCGGTATGCTGCTTGTTAATATCTATCCGGATATCATGCTGCATGCAGAGGACGCGGCAAATGGAACAGGCGGACTTCTGTATTATTTCTTTAAATTAGATGAATGGGCAATCCTGCCGTCGCTTATTTTCCTTGGTGTTGGAGCGATGACAGACTTTGGACCGTTGATTGCTAATCCGAAGAGTTTTCTCCTTGGTGCTGCAGCACAGTTCGGTATCTTTGCAGCATATCTTGGAGCGATGGCATTTGGATTTTCTGATAAGGCAGCTGCAGCTGTATCTATCATCGGTGGAGCAGATGGACCGACTTCTATCTTCCTTGCCGGTAAATTACAGCAGACAGCTATTATGGGACCAATCGCCGTAGCGGCATATTCTTATATGGCGCTTGTACCGATCATCCAGCCACCGATCATGAAACTTCTCACAACAGAGAAAGAGCGTAAGATCAAGATGGAACAGTTAAGACCGGTTTCCAAACTGGAGAGAATCCTCTTCCCGATCATCGTTACGATCGTTGTGTGTGTGATCCTTCCTACAACAGCACCGCTGGTAGGTATGCTGATGCTCGGAAACCTCTTCCGTGAATCAGGAGTTGTAAGACAGTTAACAGATACCGCTTCTAACGCACTGATGTATATCGTAGTTATCTTACTTGGTACATCTGTCGGAGCGACAACAAGTGCGGAAGCATTTTTGAATAAACAGACGATTTTCATCGTTATCCTTGGACTGGTTGCATTTATGTTTGGTACAGCTGCCGGAGTATTGTTCGGTAAGATCATGTGCAAAGTTACAGGAGGAAAGGTTAATCCGCTGATTGGTTCAGCCGGAGTGTCCGCCGTTCCTATGGCAGCCAGAGTATCTCAGAAGGTTGGAGCAGAAGCAGATCCTACAAACTTCCTTCTGATGCATGCAATGGGACCGAACGTTGCCGGAGTTATCGGTACAGCAGTTGCTGCCGGAACGTTTATGGCAATTTTCGGAGTGTAAAATACGATTGTTTCGTATGATGACGAATGAAAACTGATTTTATGGAGGAAGAAACAATGGCAGAAATTGAAAAAAAACCAATTAAAATAACAGAGACAATTCTGCGTGATGCGCACCAGTCTCTGATTGCCACACGTATGACTACAGAGCAGATGCTTCCAATCGTCGACAAAATGGACAAAGTTGGATATCATTCTGTAGAGTGCTGGGGCGGAGCAACATTTGACGCGTCTTTACGTTTTCTGAAGGAAGATCCTTGGGAGAGACTTCGTAAATTCCGTGATGGCTTTAAGAATACAAAATTACAGATGCTTTTCCGTGGACAGAATATCCTTGGATATCGTCCGTATGCAGATGATGTAGTAGAGTATTTTGTACAGAAATCAGCTGCTAACGGTATTGATATCATTCGTATTTTCGACTGTCTCAATGACCTTAGAAACTTACAGACAGCTGTTACAGCTGCTAATAAAGAAAAAGCAGAGGCTCAGGTAGCATTATCTTATACATTGGGAGATGCTTATACACTGGATTACTGGGTTGACATTGCTAAGAGAATCGAGGATATGGGTGCAAATTCTATCTGTATCAAAGATATGGCAGGTCTGTTACTCCCATACAAAGCAACGGAGCTGATCGGTGCATTGAAAGATGCTACAGATCTTCCAATCCAGCTTCATACACACTATACATCCGGTGTAGCTTCTATGACTTATTTAAAGGCAGTAGAGGCAGGTGTAGATGTGATCGATACAGCAATGTCTCCATTTGCAATGGGAACATCACAGCCGGCAACTGAAGTTATGGTTGAGACATTCAAAGGAACTCCTTATGATACAGGATTTGATCAGAAGCTTCTTGCAGAGATCGCTGACTACTTCCGTCCGATCCGTGATGAAGCATTAGACAGTGGACTTCTCAATCCAAAGAACTTAGGTGTTAATATTAAGACACTTCTCTATCAGGTACCGGGTGGTATGCTTTCTAACCTGACTTCCCAGCTCAAAGAGCAGAATGCAGAAGATAAATACTACGAAGTACTTGAGGAAGTTCCAAAGGTAAGAAAAGATCTTGGTGAGCCACCGCTTGTAACACCTTCTTCACAGATCGTAGGTACACAGGCTGTATTTAACGTACTGATGGGCGAGCGTTATAAGATGGCTACAAAAGAGACAAAAGACGTATTAAGTGGTAAATACGGTGCAACTGTTAAACCATTTAACGAGGAAGTTAAGAAGAAAGTTCTCGGAGACGATGCAGAGATCATCACATGTCGTCCGGCAGACTTGATCCCAGCAGAGTTAGATACACTCCGCAAAGAATGTGCACAGTGGATCCAGCAGGATGAAGATGTATTGACATATGCATTGTTCCCACAGGTTGCAGTAGACTTCTTCAAATACAGAGAAGCACAGCAGACAAAGATCGATCAGACAGCTGCTGATACAGAAAACGGAAGTTATCCAGTATAAAAAGATGAAATGATAAGGCTCTGCCGGATGATGTAAAAATTGTCTGGCAGGGCTTTTATAGTTCTTGAATATTTTCACGAATTTATATATAATTAGTACGGTAAATTGTGAAGAAAAGGATATATGTGTTATGGGAAATAAAAATGAATTACTTCGAAAAATCGATGAGGGATATTCAAAGTTCAGCAAAGGCCAGAAGAAGCTGGCAGATTTTATAAAAGAGGAATATGATAAGGCGGCTTTTCTGACTGCGGCGAAGATGGGAGAAGAAGTTGGAGTCAGTGAGTCTACAGTTGTGCGTTTTGCGATGGCACTGGGATATGACGGATATCCGGGCTTTCAGAAAGCACTCGGTGAGATGGTGCGAACAAAGCTGAATTCGATCCAGAGAATGGAAGTGACATATGGGCGTATCAGCCAGGGTGAGATTCTAACATCTGTATTACAGTCAGATATCGATAAGATCAAATTGACGATGCGGTCTATCGATCGTGAGTCTTTTGAACTTGCAGTGGACACACTTTTACATGCAAGAAAAATCTATGTTGTCGGAATCAGAAGCTGTGCACCACTTGCAAATTTCCTGAGCTTTTACTTAAATTTGATCTGCGATAATGTAGTGGCTGTTCATACGAACAGTTCCAGTGAGATCTTCGAGCAGCTTATCCGTATCGGTGAGGAAGATGTTATTGTTGGAATCAGTTTCCCGCGTTATTCCATGCGTACGCTGAAGGCACTGGAATTTGCAAGTAATCGAAAAGCAAAAGTAATTACATTGACAGACAGTGTACATTCACCGATGACGATTTATTCCTCCTGCAATCTGATCGCAAGAAGTGATATGGCATCTATCGTAGATTCTCTTGTTGCACCGCTCAGCGTAGTGAATGCTCTTGTTGTGGCTCTCTGCATGAAAAAGCAGGATGAAGTCATCACAACACTTGAGACAATGGAGCGCATTTGGGATGAATATCAGGTATACAGTAAGGATGAACTGAATATGGTAGATGATAAGGTTGAGTTATCGGGTGTCAAAGAAGAGATAGACGGAGACGAATCCTGTGAATAATATATTGATCATTGGCGGCGGCGCAGCAGGAATGCTTGCTGCGGTAATGGCCGCAAGAGAAGGGGCAAAGGTTACTCTTTTCGAGAAAAATGAAAAGTTAGGTAAGAAGTTGTTTATTACCGGAAAAGGACGCTGCAATCTTACAAATGCATGTGATGTAGAAGATCTTTTTACAGCGGTGAAGACAAATGCGAAATTTATGTACAGCAGCTTTTACAGCTTTACGAATCAGGATGTGATAGATTTTTTTGAAAATCTTGGAATGCGTACAAAGGTTGAACGTGGGGATCGTGTATTTCCACTTTCGAACCATTCTTCGGATGTGATCCGTACGTTGGAAGAAGAGATGAGACGACTTGGAGTGGAAGTGCATCTCAATACAGCGGTACGTAAGATAGAGGCACACGAAGGACGTTTTGCTTGTATTGTATTAGCTAACGGTAAGAAAGTAAAAGGAGATGGCTGTATCGTTGCTACAGGCGGTATTTCCTATCCTTCTACCGGTTCTACCGGAGATGGATATCGATTTGCGAAAGAGTTAGGAATGAAGGTGACAGAATGTATGCCTTCTCTTGTGCCGATGGAGACGGAAGAACCTTGGGTTCCTACGCTTCAGGGCTTGTCTCTTCGCAATGTAAATGCAACGATCAGAGATGGAAAAAAGAAGCTTTATGATGACTTTGGCGAGATGTTATTTACACATTATGGTGTCAGCGGTCCGCTTATGTTGAGTGCCAGTAGCGTAGTTGGCAAAAAGTTAAGTGACCATCCACTCACATTAGAGATTGATCTGAAACCGGCTCTTTCGGCAGAACAACTTGATCAGCGAGTGTTAAGGGATTTTGAAGAGAATCAGAACCGCCAGTTTAAGAATGCGATTCATAAATTGTTTCCGGCGAAATTACTGCCGGTAATGATCGAACTGAGCGGTATCGACCCGGAGAAAAAAGTGAATGTTATTTCGAAAGAAGAAAGAGCACATTTTGTGTCACTTATTAAAAAGCTTCCAGTTACACTGACCGGACTGCGTGGCTACAAGGAAGCCATTATAACAAAGGGTGGTGTAAGTGTAAAGGAAATAGATCCGGGAACGATGGAATCTAAGAAAATTCCTGGAGTATATTTTGTTGGTGAAGTGCTGGATCTGGATGCAGTGACAGGAGGATTTAACCTGCAGATCGCCTGGTCTACCGCATGTGCGGCTGCAAGAGCATGTGCGTATCAGAAAATATAGCAGGATAAAGGAAAGAAGGTTTAAAATGGGATATAATATAGCAATCGATGGACCGGCTGGTGCCGGAAAAAGCACAATTGCAAAGCTTGTAGCAAAGGAAAAAGGATATATTTATGTAGATACAGGAGCGATGTATCGTGGAATGGCAATTTATTTTCTTGAGAAAAATATTGCGCCGGATGCGGTAAATGTGATCGGAGCGGAATGTAAAAACGCAAAGGTTACTATCGGCTATGAAGAAGGTGGACAGCAAGTTTATTTGAATGGCGAAAATATTACCGGAAAACTTCGTGAGGAAGCAGTCGGCAATATGGCTTCTAAAATTTCTGCGATTCCGGCTGTAAGAGAGGCGCTTCTGGGGCTTCAAAGAGAGCTTGCTTATACAAAAGATGTAGTCATGGATGGACGTGACATCGGAACTTGTGTACTTCCGGACGCAGATGTCAAAGTATTTTTGACTGCAAGTGTAGCGACAAGAGCAAAGAGACGTTTTGACGAGCTGACTCAAAAAGGAGAGACCTGTGATCTTACAGAGATTGAAAAAGATATTGAAGAGCGCGACAGAAGAGATATGACAAGAGAAATCGCACCGTTAAAGCAGGCTGAGGATGCCGTGCTTGTAGATAGCTCTGATATGACCATACCGGAAGTTGTAGCTGCCATTACTTCACTCTGCAAATAGGAGGAGTAAAATGAAAGTAGAACTTGCAAAGACAGCGGGATTTTGTTTCGGTGTAAAGCGGGCGGTAGATACTGTTTACCGGCAGGTGGAGGAGCATCCGGAAAGCCCGATCTATACATACGGACCGATCATTCACAATGAAGAAGTTATAAAAGACATGGAAAAGCATGGAGTAAAAGTACTGAAAACAGCAGAAGAACTGGAGAAACTCACGGAAGGAATCGTGATCATCCGCTCCCATGGTGTGCCAAAGTCCGTATATAAACTGTTGGAAGAAAAAGGACTTTCCTGTGTAGATGCAACCTGTCCATTTGTCAAGAAAATCCATAAAATCGCGGAAGAACAGAGCGGCAAGGGGGCTTATATCGTTGTGATCGGAAACCCGAAACACCCAGAGGTAGCAGGCATCAAAGGGTGGGCTGGAGAGGACGTCACAGTCATCGAAACAGTAGAGGAAGCAGAAAAATTTCAGTTAAAAAATGAAAAACAAAAGCTGTGTATCGTATCTCAGACGACATTTAATTACAAGAAATTCAAAGAATTAGTTGAAATTATCGAGAAAAAGAGGTATGATATAATTGTTTTAAATACGATTTGCAGTGCAACAAAAGAACGCCAGGAAGAGGCGCGCGACATTGCAAAGAGGGTGGACGCTATGATTGTCGTAGGAGACAAACGAAGCTCTAATACCCGCAAGCTATTTGAAATATGCAGTAATGCATGTGCGGATACGTACTATATACAGACACTTGACGATTTTGATATGAATCAATTAAGGTCCGTGGAAACAGTAGGTATTACAGCAGGGGCATCCACGCCCAATAAAATAATTGAGGAGGTTCAAAATAATGTCAGAATTAACTTTTGAACAAATGTTGGAAGAATCATTTAAGACAATCAGAAATGGAGAAGTCGTAGATGGTACAGTCATTGATGTAAAACCGGATGAGATCATCTTGAATATCGGCTATAAAGCAGACGGTATCATTATGAGAAATGAGTATACGAATGAACCTAACGTAGATCTTACTACAGTCGTATCTGTTGGTGATCCAATGACAGTTAAAGTACTGAAAGTAAACGACGGAGAAGGTCAGGTGCTGTTAACATACAAGAGACTGGCTGCCGAGAAGGGAAATGAGAGACTGAAAGAAGCATTCGAGAACCATGAAGTTTTGAAAGCTCCAGTTGCACAGATCCTTGGTGGTGGATTAAGTGTAGTTGTAGATGAGGCAAGAGTATTTATCCCTGCAAGTCTTGTATCTGATACTTATGAGAAAGACCTGAGCAAATATCAGGATCAGGAGATCGAATTTGTTATCAGCGAATTCAATCCTAGAAGAAACCGCGTGATCGGTGACAGAAGACAGCTTCTTGTTGCTGAGAAGGCAGAGAAACAGAAAGAGTTATTCGCTAAGTTAAATGTTGGTGATACAGTAGAAGGAACTGTTAAGAACGTAACAGATTTCGGAGCATTCATCGACCTTGGTGGAGTAGACGGACTTCTTCACATCTCTGAGATGTCTTGGGGACGCGTTGAGAATCCTAAGAAAGTATTCAAAGTTGGCGATGAAGTAAAAGTACTCATCAAAGACATCCATGATACAAAAATCGCACTCAGCTTAAAATTCCCAGAGACAAATCCATGGGCAGATGCAGCTGAGAAGTATGCAGTTGGAACAGAGATCACAGGAAAAGTTGCTAGAATGACAGATTTTGGAGCATTTGTTGAATTAGCTCCTGGTGTAGATGCACTTCTCCATGTATCACAGATTTCAAGAGCACACGTTGAAAAACCTTCAGATGTACTTAAGGTTGGACAGGAAGTTACAGCTAAGATCGTTGATCTTAACGAAGCAGACAAGAAGATCAGCCTGAGCATGAAAGCATTAGAGACAGCTGAGACAGAGGAAGCAACAGAAGAGGCTTCTGAAGAATAATCTTGTTGGATTTATCATTTCTGTAATATAATGAAGTTTTGAAAAGATAGAGGTGTATACCTCTATCTTTTATATGTATAGGAAAGTGTTAAAAATTCTACAAAATGTTTAATAAAATATACAAAATATTCAGTGGATATACTAGAAAATCCAATGTCTTTTAAGTATAGTTATTAATAAGATTAAAAGGAAGGAAGGAAAAGGGAATGGCATTGTTAACTTTTAAGGGTGGTATTCATCCGGATGACGGTAAAAGTCTTGCGAAAGACAAGGCAATCGTTGATGTTAAACCCAAAGGAGATCTGGTTTACCCAGTATCACAGCACATCGGGGCACCTGCCAATCCGATCGTAGCAGTTGGCGACCAAGTTTTAAAAGGTCAGATGATAGCAGAGGCTGGAGGCTTTGTATCAGCGCCAATTTATGCTTCCGTTTCAGGAACAGTAAAAGCGATCGCACCGCATTTGAACCCAACTGGAGGAACTGTTAACAGCATTGTAATTGAGAATGACGGCGAATATAAAGAGGTTGAATATCCTGCTGTGAAGCCGGTTGACGAGATGAGCAAAGAAGACATCTTAAATGCAATTGGCAATGCAGGTATTGTAGGTATGGGAGGAGCTGGTTTCCCTACAAGAGTAAAGCTTTCCCCGAAAGAGCCTGATAAGATTGATTATATTATTGCAAACTGCGCAGAATGTGAGCCATACATTACTGCAGACTATAGAACGATGATCGAGACACCGGAAAAACTTGTTGAAGGTATGAAGATCGTATTGAAGCTTTTCGATAACGCGAAGGGCTTGTTTGGCGTTGAGGATAATAAACCGGATTGCATTGCCAAATTAAAAGAACTTACAAAAGATGATCCGCGTCTTGAAGTACTTCCGCTTAAGACAAAGTATCCACAGGGTGGTGAGCGTCAGCTCATTTACGCTACTACAGGCCGCGCGATCAATTCTGCTATGCTTCCGGCTGATGCAGGTTGTGTCGTAGATAACGTAGCTACACTTGTCAGCATTTATCAGGCAGTTGCAGAAGGAAAACCTTCAATGGAGCGTGTTGTAACGGTAAGTGGTGATGCAGTAAATGAACCTGGAAACTTCCGTGTGCCATTCGGTATGAATCAGGCAGAGCTTGTAGAAGCTGCCGGTGGATTCAAGACAGAACCGGAAAAATTGATCTCCGGTGGACCGATGATGGGATTTGCTATGTTCTCATTGGATGTTCCGGTTACAAAAACTTCTTCATCAATTCTTGGATTTACAAAAGATGAAGTTGCAAAATATGAGCCGACTGCATGTATCAACTGCGGACGTTGTGTAGATGCCTGTCCAAGTCGTCTGATTCCATCTCGACTTGCAGATTATGCAGAGCATCACAATGAAGAAGCATTTACAAAGCATGAAGGTTTAGAATGTATGGAATGTGGATCCTGCAGTTTCGTCTGCCCGGCAAAACGTCAGCTGAAACAGGCAATCGGATCTATGAGAAAAATTGCACTTGCTAATCGTAAGAAGAAATAAGACAAGAGAGGAAGAGGTGAACAAACGTGAGTGAGAACAATTTTAAACTGTCATCTTCACCACATATTCGTGACAAAGTTACCTCCGGCAATATCATGCTTATGGTTGTTATTGCGTTACTGCCGGCTTCGGCATTCGGAGTATATAACTTTGGTATCCCAGCGCTGATCGTATTGATCAGCACAACCGTATCAGCGGTTCTTACAGAGTATGTATATGAAAAATTAATGCATAAAAAAGTAACTATCAATGACTGGAGTGCTGTTGTTACTGGACTGTTATTAGGATTGAATATGCCAGCCAGTGCACCATGGTGGATGGGCGCACTTGGTAGTGTATTTGCAATCCTTATCATCAAACAGTTATTCGGAGGTTTAGGACAGAACTTCATGAACCCGGCACTTGGAGCAAGATGTTTCCTGCTTATCTCATTTGCAGGACCAATGACCAGATTCGTATATGACGGAGTTACAGGTCCTACACCGCTTGCAGTATTAAAAGACGGTGGAAGCGTAGATTCTATGAAGATGTTGATCGGAACAATTCCAGGAACGATCGGAGAGACATCTGTCATCGCGATCATTATCGGAGCAATTTTCCTTATTCTTCTTGGAATCATTGATCTTCGTATCCCGGGAACATATATTGTGACATTTGTTATTTTTATTGGAATTTTTGGACCATTTACAAAGGCACATGCAGGATTCTTTGATCCGCAGTACATCACAGCTCAGCTTTGCGGTGGTGGTCTTATGCTTGGTGCATGGTTCATGGCAACAGACTATGTAACATCACCGATCACGAAAAAAGGACAGTACGTATATGGTATCCTCCTTGGAGTTTTAACCGGACTTTTCCGTCTCTTTGGCGGTTCCGCAGAAGGTGTATCTTATGCAATCATCATCAGTAACCTTTTAGTCCCACTGATTGAAAGAGTTACTCTTCCAAAACCATTCGGTAAAGGAGGAGAAAAATAATGAAGAAAAATGCGATTATTAAAAATGCGATCATTCTTACACTTATTACATTAATTGCAGGTTTAGGTCTTGGATTTGTATATGAGATCACAAAAGATCCGATCGCACAGGCACAGGAAAAAGCTAAGAAAGAAGCATGGCAGGCTGTATTTACAGATGTAGATGCTAACAGCTTTGAAGCACAGAGCGTAGATAAGAAGATTGCTGCAAAGGCAATCAAATCTGTTGGTGCAAAAGCAACAGTTGACGAAGTGTGCAAGGCAGGAGATAAAGGATATGTCATCACTACTACTGATAAAGAAGGTTATGGTGGAGACATTAAGATCACTGTAGGTATTACTTCTGATGGTACAGTAAATGGAATTTCCATTCTTTCTATCAGCGAGACAGCCGGACTTGGAATGAAAGCAAAAGAGCCGAAATTCTATGACCAGTACAAAGATAAAAAGACAGAGAAATTCGTTGTAGCCAAAGACGGTGGAGACGGTGAGCCAATCGATGCGATCAGTGGTGCAACTATTACATCACGTGCCGTTACAGGAGCTGTCAACGTAGCACTGGCTTATTATCAGAATGCATTTTAGGAGGTAGAGGACATGAATAGATGTACTGAAAGACTATATAATGGTTTAGTTAAAGAAAATCCTACCTTCGTGCTGATGCTTGGTATGTGTCCAACACTTGCCGTAACTACATCCGCAACCAATGGTGTTGGTATGGGTTTGTCAACAACAGTTGTATTGGTATTATCCAATATGCTGATTTCAATGCTGCGTAAGATCATCCCGGATTCAGTTAGAATGCCGGCATTTATCGTAGTCGTAGCATCCTTCGTAACAATCGTACAGTTCCTGCTGGAAGGTTTTGTGCCAAGTCTTTATGACGCACTTGGTCTTTACATTCCGCTGATCGTAGTAAACTGTATTATCTTAGGACGTGCAGAGAGTTATGCTTCCAAGAATCCGGTTCTTCCATCTATCTTTGATGGTATTGGTATGGGACTTGGATTTACCGTTGGACTTACATGTATCGGTATTGTACGTGAGTTCATCGGGGCAGGTCAGATCTTTGGTAAACAGATCCTTCCAATTGCTGATGAAGCTGCCGGAAAAGCCGGATATGTACCAGTTACGATCTTTATTCTTGCACCGGGAGCATTCCTGGTACTTGCAGGACTGGTTGCTCTTCAGAATAAGATGAAAGCCAAGGCTGCCAAAAAAGGAAAAGAAGTTGTAGAGTCACAGGGATGCGGAGAGAACTGCTCATCATGTAATGGATGTGGCGGTAAAGTATTCCCGACAGGAAACGAAGAATAGGAGGAGTACATAGATGAAAGAATTATTAATTATCGCAATTGGATCTGCGATCGTCAATAACGTTGTACTCAGCCAGTTCCTTGGAATTTGTCCATTCCTTGGAGTATCCAAAAAGGTTGAGACTGCTTCCGGTATGGGAGGAGCTGTTATCTTCGTTATTACAATTGCATCATTCTTTACTAGTCTGATCTATAAATTTATTTTGTTACCATTGAACATCTCATATCTGCAGACAATCGTATTTATTCTTGTAATTGCTGCACTTGTACAGTTCGTAGAGATGTTTTTAAAGAAGAGCATGCCATCTTTGTATAATGCACTCGGTGTGTACCTTCCACTTATCACAACAAACTGTGCAGTACTTGGTGTTGCACTTACAAACGTTCAGAATGAATATTCTATTTTGGAAGGTGTGATCAATGGTATTGGTACTTCTGTCGGATTTGCGATCGCAATCGTAATTATGGCAGGTATCCGTGAAAAGATTGAATACAATGATATTACTGAATCATTCCAGGGAACTCCGATCGTTCTGCTTACAGCAGCTTTGATGTCAATCGCTTTCTTTGGATTCTCAGGATTAATTTAGGAGGATACAGACTATGAGTATAACAGGTATTATTTTAGCTGCTGCAGTCGTAGGCGGCACCGGATTATTCATTGGTGTGTTCCTTGGTATTGCAGGAAAGAAATTTGCGGTTGAAGTAGATGAAAGAGAAGAAGCAATCTTGGAAGTTCTTCCGGGAAACAACTGCGGTGGTTGTGGATATGCAGGATGTTCCGGACTTGCAGCTGCCATCGTAAAAGGGGAAGCTGAAGTTTCAGGATGTCCGGTTGGTGGAGCTCCGGTTGCAGCAAAGATCGGTACGATCATGGGTCAGGAAGCAGGAGAACAGGTGAGAGAAGTTGCATTTGTTAAATGTGCCGGAACTTGTGACAAGGCAAAACAGGAGTATGAGTACCACGGACTGAATGATTGTATTATGGTTAACATGATGCAGGATGGCGGACCGAAAGGCTGTAATTATGGATGTCTTGGAGAAGGTACTTGTGTAAAGGCTTGTCCATTCGATGCAATTCACATCGTAGATGGAGTTGCTGTTGTTGACAAGGAAGCATGTAAAGCCTGCGGTAAGTGTGTAGATGTATGTCCAAAACACTTGATTGAGCTTGTACCATATGCGCAGAAACATCTTGTACAGTGTAGTTCCAAAGACAAAGGTAAAGACGTTATGTCCGTATGTTCCGTAGGATGTATTGGATGTAAGATGTGCGAGAAGATCTGTAAGTTTGACGCTGTAAAAGTGGAGAATAATATTGCACATATTGATCCAGAGAAATGTGTTGGATGTGGAGCTTGTGCAGCAAAATGTCCGAAGAAGATCATTCTCTAGAACATGTGAAATTGAGAAACAGGAGAGTTGTATGAAACGAAGTTTCAAAGTTATTATACTCGAAGGATTCCAACAATTCATAAAAGATATAAAACAGACAAAGTGGGCGATTATAGCAATAATCGCCTATTTTGCATTTGTAAGAAAATTTATTTTCAGTATGTGTCCGCTTGTCATGATCACGGGCTATCCTTGTCCGTCCTGCGGTCTTACGAGAGCGGGGATTCGTTTGCTACATCTTGACTTTGGGGGCGCATGGAGAATGCATCCGTTTATCTATGGCGTTGTAATACTCGTTGCGGTGTTTTGCTGGAACCGGTATATATGTCTCAGACAAAGGCAGCCAAAGAACATGAAGCTTCTTGCAGGAACGATGATTGTATTTCTTGTCGTGTTTTATATTTATCGAATGGTGCGTTATTTCCCAACTCAGCCGCCAATGAATTATTATTCCAACAATTTATTTTTGCGCTATTGGCATGCATTAATGCATTTGCTGAACAAGTAAAAAGGGACTGCCGCGCGGCAGTCCCTTTTTAGAATAGATCGTCTTCTTCAATCCTTACGATCTGATGTCTGTATTCATTGTAAAATGGAATCTTGAATTTGTCTGTTATGACACTTTCATATAGGTTCGCTGCCTGGATATCTGTTTCCAACATCCGTACACCGACATCAGTCAACTCGTCCGTCTGCGTCAATTTTGTAAGCAGCGGGATTTTTGCAGTCCGTTTCAGTTTTGTAAGAAGAGTACTCTGGTCTTTGCGAAAGCCTAAAATATGTGCATACTGGCAGCCACCATTGGCTTCGTATTCAACAAGGTCCGATGTTTTTACTTCCAAAAGAATATGAAGAAGTGAGCGGCTGATCCTTGTGTAAGTTAAGTCTCTCGACTTTATAAGATCACAAAACTGCTCAAATGTAATAAAATCATCTGCGTGGTTGCGTATCCGATTAGTTAGATCTTCTGTCAGGTCCAGATATTTCATCAGAGAATGGAAGTCCTCTGTGAGAAGACGGTATTTGAGAAGAAGTGAAAAATCATTGGCATATATAGGATAGCGGATCAAGTGCGTATCCCGTAAAAGTTGTATACACGAATGAGGAACCTGGTCTTCTAATCGCGTCAATACGTCGGAGAGAGGCGGTTCATCGTAAATGCTGTCGCTTCGCAGATGGATCGAACTTCCGGCCTGGGCTAACAGTTTTCGAATTGCGGAAGCTGAGCTTAAACTGTCATTTAACTCATCGTCATGATAACCGGACAGTTTTCGTTTGATCGTATAGCCTTTGATCGAACTGTTTCTGGTGTAAAGTGCTTTAATGTATTCAATTCCAAGAATGTTATTCGGTTCGTTTAATACCTGATCGATCGATTCGTCCTTAAGGTAAAAAGAGAGCGCCTGCTGCCTTGCACGCGGAAAAGAGAGTCCTTTTCGCAAAGCCTCTTTTAAATAAAACGTATAATCCTCCGGTTCTTCGATAAGTATTTTCGCAATTCGCTCTAACAGAGTATAGTCTCCGCATTCACTTCCAAAACAAAGGGCGTCGACACATCCGAGATTATCGAGAAGTGAAACTGCACCGGATGCGAAATACTCTGCACTTCCTGTTGCATAGCATACCGGCAGTTCGATAACTGCAGCCACTCCGCTTTCTAAAGCAACTTTGGCGCGCAGATGCTTTGGCATGATAGCAGGTGTACCACGCTGGACATAATTTCCACTCATAACTACAAGCGCTGCGTCTGCACCTGTAATTTCCAAAGCCTTTTTAATGTGATATAAATGACCATTGTGAAATGGGTTATATTCGGCAATCAGCCCGACGATTTTCATAAATAAACTCCTTGCCTATCTTTTTGAAATTTATTATACTATAAAAGGAACTTTCGGTCAAAAGCAAGGTTTCAAACTTGGAAAAGGGGATATATATATATGGGCCAGGATAGTGAAGATATTCTCACAGAAGAAGAGATAAAAGAACTGCTGGAAAACAGGCAGTATAAAGAATTAAAAGAACAGTTAGAAAATAATATGTATCCCGTCGATCTTGCAGAGATTTTAGAGGGATTTGACCAGAAACAGCTCGTTATGGTATTTCGACTTTTGTCGAAGGAGGAAGGGGCAGAGACATTTACGTATATGAACAGTGATATGCGTGAGATGCTGATCAATGCTCTTACCGATTCTGAGCTGGAAGAAGTCATGGAAGAGATGTATCTGGATGATACGGTTGACGTGCTCGAAGAGATGCCTGCCAATGTTGTAGATCGTCTTTTGATGGTGACAGACGAGGAGACAAGAGCACAGATCAATCAGCTCCTTCAGTACCCGGAAGACAGTGCCGGAAGTATTATGAATGTGGAGTACATTGCACTCCGCAAAGAGATGACAGTTGCGGAATCTATTTTGAAAATCCGTCAGGTCGGATTAAATCGAGAAACAATTTATACATGTTATGTAACGGAAAAGCGAAAACTGGTCGGACTTGTAGATGTAAAGGAACTGTTGACGACAAGTGAGTCAAAGACGGTGGAAGAGATCATGGAGACGAATATGCTCTATGCGCATACGACAGATGACCAGGAGGAAGTAGCACTTACAATCCGTAAATACGGACTGATCGCCTTGCCAATCGTAGACCATGAGATGTGTATGGTTGGTATTGTAACCGTTGATGACGCCATGGATGTATTGCAGGAAGAGACAACGGAAGATATTAGTATCATGGCCGGTGTCAATCCAAATGAAGAGTCTTATTTTGGAACTTCTGTTATCGCACATGTGAAGAGCCGTATCCCATGGCTTTTGTTTTTGATGTTATCGGCTACGGTGACACAGATGATCATGAACAGCTATGAGGCAGCCCTTGCTGTTATGCCACAGCTTGCAGGATTTATCCCAATGCTTACCGGTACCGGAGGAAACTGTGGTTCACAGAGTTCAACGCTTGTGATCCGTGGACTTGCAGTTGGAGAGATTGAATTTCGTGACATTCTCAAAGTTATCTGGAAGGAGGTACGCATTGCTGTCTGCATCAGCATTACGCTTGCAGTCGTCAATGGACTTCGAATCATGCTTATGGGGCAGGGAGATGTGCTGATGGCATTTACAATCGGAGTTACGATGGCATGTACCGTTGTTATCGCAAAAGTAGTCGGATGTACCTTACCTCTGATCGCGAAGAGAGTAGGACTAGATCCTGCAATCATGGCTACACCTCTCATTTCTACACTTGTGGATATCAGTACGATCAGTGTTTATTTCGCAATTGTAAGCGCGGTATTTCATCTCGGTTAGAATTGGTGAATATAGATATTAAAAATAACTATAATTGACATCTTGTATGAAAAAATAGACATAAGAGACCTTGTTTACAGGGTCTCTTTGTATTATAATAACAATAACTGAGAAAATATGGAAAGGAGTCTATCAATCATGGGATTTATAGATGAGATTAAAGCAAAAGCAAAAACAAGCAAAAAGACAATCGTTCTTCCAGAAACAGAAGACAGCAGAACTTATGAAGCAGCAGAAGCTGTATTAAAAGAGGGAACTGCCAATCTGATCCTGATCGGAAGCGAAGAAGAAATCGCAAAGAATAAAGGATCTTTTGATATCAGCGGAGCTACTATTGTAGATCCTGCAACATATGAGAAAACAGACGCATATATTGCAAAACTCGTTGAGTTAAGACAGAAAAAAGGAATGACAGAAGAGCAGGCAAGAGAGCTTCTTCTTTCAAACTACTTATACTTTGGTGTAATGATGGTTAAGATGAAAGATGCAGACGGAATGGTATCCGGAGCATGTCACTCTACAGCAGATACATTAAGACCGTGTCTTCAGATCTTAAAGACAAAACCAGGTACAAAATTAGTATCTGCATTCTTCGTAATCGTAGTACCGGATTGCGATATGGGAGCAGATGGAACATTTGTATTTGCTGACTCAGGACTTGAGCAGAATCCAGATCCGGAGAAACTTGCAGCAATCGCACTTTCTTCTGCAGATTCATTTGAACTTCTGACAGGAAAAGAGCCAATCGTTGCTATGCTTTCACACTCTACTAAGGGAAGTGCAAAACATCCTGACGTTGACAAAGTTGTTGAAGCTACACGTATTGCGAAAGAAAATGCAAAAGAAGGTTTATTATTAGATGGAGAGTTCCAGCTTGACGCAGCGATCGTACCAGAGGTTGGAGCTTCAAAAGCACCGGGAAGCCCGGTTGCAGGAAAAGCAAATGTACTTGTATTCCCAGACCTTGATGCTGGAAATATTGGATACAAGCTTGCGCAGAGACTTGGTAAAGCAGAAGCTTACGGTCCGTTAACACAGGGAATTGCAGCGCCGGTTAATGATCTTTCGAGAGGTTGCAGTGCAAAAGACATTGAAGGTGTTGTTGCAATTACAGCTGTACAGTGTATGGCTGAAGAATAAAAAAGAGAGGGAAAAGAACAATGAACGTATTAGTAATCAACTGTGGAAGTTCTTCTTTGAAATTCCAGCTGATCAATTCTGAGTCAGAGGAGGTTCTTGCAAAAGGACTTTGCGAAAGAATTGGAATTGACGGAAGCCTTACTTATCAGCCAACAGGCGGAGAGAAGGTTAAATCTGAAAAAGCTATGCCAACACATACTGAGGCAATTCAGTTTGTAATCGATGCACTTACAGATGCGAACACAGGTGTTGTAAAAGACTTAAAGGAAATTGGGGCAGTCGGACATCGTGTCGTACATGGCGGAGAGAAATTTGCCAAATCTGTAGTGATCACAGATGAAGTTTTAAAAGCAATCGAAGAGTGTAATGATCTTGCACCATTACACAACCCTGCAAACCTGATTGGTATCAATGCATGCCAGAAATTAATGCCGGGAACACCTATGGTAGCAGTATTTGATACAGCATTCCACCAGACAATGCCTGCAAAAGCATATATGTATGGTCTGCCATATGAGTACTATGACAAATACAAAGTAAGACGTTATGGTTTCCACGGAACGAGCCACAGCTTCGTATCTAAGAGAGCAGCTGAACTTATTGGAAAATCTTACGATGCTGTTAAGACAGTTGTTTGCCACCTTGGTAACGGTGCAAGTATCTGTGCTGTAGAGAATGGTAAATCTGTTGATACATCTATGGGTCTTACTCCACTGGAAGGTCTCGTAATGGGAACACGTTCCGGAGATATCGATCCAGCTATCTTAGAGTTTATTGCTAAGAAAGAAGACCTTGACATTGCTGGTCTTATGAATATGCTGAATAAAAAATCAGGTGTATTCGGACTTTCTAACAACTTATCAAGTGACTTCCGTGATCTTGAGACTGCTGCGGCAGAAGGAAATAAGATCGCAGAGATGACACTTGATGTATTCTGCTACCGCGTAGCAAAATATGTTGGAAGCTATGTAGCTGCTATGAACGGAGTAGATGTAATTGCATTTACAGCTGGAATCGGCGAGAATGCAGGTCCTGTACGTGAGAAAGTTATGGAATATTTAGGATACCTTGGAATCGAAGTAGACAAAGAAGCTAACGATTCTCATGGAAAAGAAGTTAAAATTTCTACACCGGATTCTAAAGTTGAAGTATTTGTAATTCCTACAAATGAAGAATTAGCAATCGCAAGAGAGACTGTAGCTTTAGTTTAATTAAAGATTCAATCGATCAAGACTACAAGGAGAGCTGTCACTTATGTGGCAGTTCTTTTTACATATAAAGAAAATATCAGACAATTGAATTTTACAGTAGATTCAAGTATAATAGGGACAATAAATAATGAAAAGGGGTAGATATTTTGAAGAAGAGACATACTATTTTTACAGTTTTACTTGCAGCAATTCTTAGTATTTCGTCCGTTAATGTTAGCACAGTAAAGGCGTCTGGCATTGAAAAGATCACCCAGAAGCAGTTGTCTTCGAAGGCGGCGATCAAAGAACAGGAATCTGCGGCAGCGGCTTACAGCGTAAGCGCTAAAGCACCTGCGAATAAGAAAAAAGATACAAGCTATATTCCGGTAGTTAAGGGAGTGACGGGATCGGAAGCTGGAGAGCAGGGCTTAGTATCGATTGGAACAGCAACCGGCGTAAAGAATGGAACAATGGGCAAACGTTACCTTTATTCGCAGAAAGTTGAATTTAAAGGAAAAGGAACCCTTTCTTTTTCTGTTCGTTGTACAGAATCGACAAAGACAAAGAGAAATGTTGTATATGGTGTGTTTCAGACCGCATCACTGGAAGATCCGATAGAAGCAGATAGTGTGGATGTTGTAAGAAAAAAGGGGGATCATAAAACGGTTGTTGCTCGCATTCCAAAGTCCGGAACGTATTATATCGGTATCTATACAATGTATAAGCCAAATGATAAGACAGAATCCTGGAAGTTTACGACAGGTGCCATTTACTGGAATGGAAATAATCGAACAATTATAAGTGATCAGAAGATAGCAGTCGGACATAAGACTTCTCAGGCAAACTATTTTAAAATGAAGCCGACGGAGACAGGATATATTACAGCAGTTACCAGTCATCCAAAGATCAAGATCAGTCTCTGTGATAAGGATAAGCAGCGCATTACAGACAATACAATTGCAACGTACGGAGTCACATATGGCGTATCCAAAGGCAAAACCTACTATGTGAGAGTATATTCTCCTGCAAATGAAGATGGCGGTTATACATTACTTGTAAAGAATCGGAAAATCGAAGAACACAGCGGTGTAACGAAGACGAAAGCTGTGGAATTGAAAAAGCTTACAACTTCTAAAGGAACAATGGAAGCCGGCGTAGAGAAGGCAGACTGGTATAAGATCACTTTGAATTCAAAAAAGAGTGTTGAGCTCTTATGGAGAGCAAGAACGAACAGCAAGATGAAGCTTTCCCTGTATCAGGGCAAGAGATGGATCGATACAAAGGCACTGACTTATGAGTATAAGTCTTATAAGATCAATTCCAAAGGAAAATGGCCAGCAGGAACATATTATCTGAAAGTGTATACAGACAGTGCGAAAGCATCCGGTTGGTACACGTTGAAATGGAAATAGGTTATTCATTGTTACATTAAAATAAAAAATAAAAGGAGAGATGGGCTATGAAAAAGAGAACAAAAAAATTATTGTCGCTTACGTTAGCCGTTATGCTTGCCGTTTCGTCGGGAAGCGTGGTGAGTGCAGCAGAACCTTCTGCAAAAATGCAGAGTACAGAGACCAAGAAGGCACAAAAACAATCTCTGCAGGCAGGAAGAAATATTGTAAATGCGGTTAAGCAGGTAAAAGAAAACCGGTTAAGTACAAAAAGTGTATCTGCAAAAGCAAATGAACCTAATCTTGTAAATGGAAAAATTCCAGTAGTGATGATCAAAGATGGATATGAGGATGTGAATGAAATTGGTCAGATTTTGCTTTTTTCAAAAAATGGTACGGTAAACAATCATTATCAGTATAGTCAGCCATTGAAGTTAAAAGCAAAAGGAACGGTTGATTTTGCAGTGAGTTATGTAGCAAAATCAGACACTGCAGAGGAAAGACCAATTATGTTTGGACTGTTTTATGACGAAGAATTGACCAGACCTGTAGATTCTTATAACTATTGCAACAAAGTAGATGATACCCAATCTCGTATATTTAAAGTTCCTAAGGCAGGAACTTACTATCTTGGAATTTATTTGAATGCTTACGAATCAGATTCTTACAATGCAGGATGGGGTGTTTTTGCTGCTGCCGGATATTATAACGGAGCAGACCGCACACTTTCGAACAAAAAAAGAATTGTTGTTGGACAAAAAGACGGACAGACAAATTATTTTAAGTATAAAGCCACACAGACCGGTTACGTAACTGCTTTAAGTGATAAGGACAGCAAATACGCAGTGCGAGTTGCATTATGCAACAGTAAGAAAAAAGCATATTCTGATTATACCTCTGTTGGTTATGGTCCAACCTATGGAGTGACAAAGGGAAATACGTATTATTTCAAAGTACAGTCATCCTATAATAACAATGGTGGATTTTTCTTTAGAGTAAATAATAATAAAGTTACAGAAAAGAGTGGACAGAGCAAGTCAAAAGCAGTTGCTTTGAAGAAGGGCAGAACTGCAAATGGAACGATCCAGGCAGGAAGCTCTAAGGCAGACTGGTATAAGATCACACTGTCAAGTAAGAAGAGCGTGAAGATCTTATGGAAAGCAAAAACGAATAATCAGATGAAAGTGACAATATATCAGGGCAGTAGAACAGTTGGTACCCGTTCCTTATCCTATTATGATTCGGCCATCACTCTGAAGTCAGTAGGAAAATGGTCAAAAGGAACCTACTATGTGAAAGTATACCGTGGCGATTCGAAGTCTTCCGGATGGTATTCTTTGAAACTTCAGTAGCGAGAAAACAAAAGTAGAAAAATTTGGACAAACATAGGAAAATATCTCAAATAGCAGTTGACAAAACAATTTTCCATGATATAATAATTTAGGTATGAATAGGGGTGATAGTATTATGTTATTAGACCTATCCAATGTTTTGTCTGAACAGCACAAATCTGTGGACGAGATTGTTTCAGTCTCTTTCGATGAATTCAGACTCAGAGGAAAGTGTTATCCGATCCTTTCGAAGGAAGATGCACATATTCAAGTCGAATATGTAGGCAATCAGAAATTGAAAGTATCTGGTACATCAAAACTGACGATTGGAATTCCGTGTGACCGCTGCTTAGAAGAGGTGCCAGTTGATTTCAATCTGGATTTTGTAAGAGAAGTCGAGACAAAGGAAGCAGAAGTCGTTTCGGATGAAGCGGATCAATTAGACGAAAATAATTATATTGACGGATATCATCTTGACGTAGAAAAATTACTCTATAATGAGATATTGGTAGGATGGCCGATGAAAGTTCTGTGTAGCGAAGACTGTAAAGGAATTTGCAGCGTATGTGGTCAAAACCTAAATGAGGGTACCTGCAGCTGTGAAGATACAGGCCTCGATCCGAGAATGTCAGTTATCCGCGATGTTTTTAAGAATTTTAAGGAGGTGTAACCTATGTCAATTTGTCCAAAGAATAAATCTTCTAAAGCAAGAAGAGACAAAAGAAGAGCGAACTGGAAAATGAGCGCACCAAATTTGGTTAAATGCAGCAAATGCGGCGAATTAATGATGCCACACAGAGTATGCAAAGCTTGTGGTTCGTACAACAAAAAAGAAATCATTGCTCAGGACTAATTTCGAGAATGAAGCTTAAAATCAAGAGTGGAATGTTTCCACTCTTGATTTTTTTTGGCTCTTTCAATAACTGACAAAATATGATTGATTTTTGCTTGGATGTCTAGTAGAATTATTCTAGTAGATCTGGGAGGATGTAAAATGAAAGAAAAAACAATTGTAGCCCTGGATGCTATGGGCGGGGATAATGCCCCAACAGAAATGATTAAAGGAGCAGTTCGCGCACTTGACCGAAACAAAGATGTAAAAGTACTTCTTGTCGGTCAGGAGGAAGTGATTCGTAATGAACTTGCTCAGTACACATATGACAATGCACGTATCGAGATTGTGAATGCAACGGAAGTGATCGAGACAGCGGAGCCACCTGTGAATGCAATCCGGCGTAAGAAAGATTCTTCTATCGTTGTCGGTATGAAGCTTGTTAAAGAAGGAAAAGCAGATGCCTTTGTTTCAGCAGGAAGTTCCGGAGCTGTATTAGTTGGCGGACAGGTTATCGTCGGAAGGATTAAGGGCGTAGAGAGACCACCACTTGCTCCATTGCTCCCGACAGAGAAGGGAGTCAGCCTTCTCGTAGACTGTGGAGCTAATGTAGATGCAAGACCATCTCATCTTGTACAGTTTGCTAAGATGGGTTCTATTTATATGGAACATGTAATGGGTATTAAAAATCCGACAGTTGGAATTGTTAATATCGGTGCAGAGGAAGAGAAGGGGAATGCCCTTGTAAAGGAAACCTTCCCATTATTAAAAGAAGAGAAAGATATTAACTTTATTGGAAGTGTGGAAGCGAGAGAGATTCCACATGGACAGGCAGATGTCATTGTATGCGAAGCATTTGCAGGTAATATTATCCTTAAATTATTTGAAGGTGTAGGAAGTGTATTAATGTCCGAGATCAAGAAAGGCATGATGACAAGCTTTCGCAGTAAGATTGGTGCACTGCTTGTGAAACCGGCGCTTAAGAAAACATTAAAGAGCTTTGATGCATCCGAACATGGCGGAGCACCGCTTTTAGGTCTTAATGGTCTTGTTGTAAAGACACACGGAAGTTCTACGGCGAAGGAGATCAGCAATACGATCATCCAGTGCGTGACATTTAAGGAGCAGAAGATCAACGAGAAAATTAAAGAGAGCATTCAGTCGGAATAAATTCCGTTGAATAGATAGCAGAGTAAGAAAGGAAGAATTAGTATGGAATTTGAAAAATTAAAAGCGATTATCGTAGATGTATTGAATCTTGATGAGCAGGATATTCATATGGATTCTACATTTGTTGATGATCTTGGGGCAGACTCATTGGACATTTTCCAGATTATTATGGGAATTGAAGAAACATTTGACATTGAGATTGACAATGAAGAGGCTGAGAAGATTGCTACAGTTGGAGATGCTGTAGAACAGATCAAACAGGCAACAAACGATTAGGCATGTATGAAACGAAAAGCCCAATTTGGGCTTTTTCGTTTTATGAGGTAGATATATATGGATAATAAATTAAAAGAATTACAAAATAAAATCGGATATGAATTTCAGGATGACAAACTTTTGAAAAAAGCGATGGTTCACAGTTCTTACGCCAACGAAAAGCGACTTCCAAAGTATGAATGTAATGAACGTCTGGAATTTCTGGGCGATGCAGTATTGGAACTTGTATCCAGTGAATTTTTATTTTCCGAGCATAAGACAATGCCGGAAGGACAACTGACAAAGACACGCGCAAGTATGGTATGTGAGCCTGCACTTGCTTTTTGTGCAAGAGAGATCGCACTTGGCGATTATCTTTTACTTGGAAAAGGAGAAGATGCGACAGGTGGACGTAAACGAGAGTCTGTTACATCAGATGCGATGGAAGCTTTGATCGGTGCAATCTATTTGGATGGTGGTTTTGCTAGTGCAAAAGAGTTTATTGATCGTTTTATTTTAAAAGATTTGGAAAATAAAAAGCTCTTTTTTGATAGCAAGACTATCCTGCAGGAAATCGTTCAGTCGAATTTTAAAGATTCTGTAGTATATGAGACTGTTGGGGAGACAGGTCCGGATCACAACAAAGTGTTTGAAGTGGTCGTTTGCATTGGAAATGCAAAATATGGAAAAGGATCCGGCCGCACAAAGAAGGCGGCAGAGCAGGAAGCTGCTTACCAGACCATATTAAAACTTAGGAAAAAGAATGTTGAGTAGGTGAGATATGTATTTAAAAAGTATTGAAGTACATGGCTTCAAGTCATTTGCGCATAAGTTAAAGTTTGATTTCCATAATGGAATCACTGGTATTGTAGGTCCGAATGGAAGTGGTAAAAGTAATGTCGCAGATGCAGTACGCTGGGTTCTTGGAGAGCAGAGGATCAAACAGTTGCGAGGCGGTACGATGCAGGATGTTATTTTCTCAGGTACTGAAAATAGAAAACCTTTAAGCTATGCATCCGTTGCAATAACGCTGGATAATTCAGATCATCAGCTTCCAATTGATTTTGAGGAAGTCACCGTTGCGAGAAAACTGTATCGTTCCGGTGAGAGTGAATATCTAATCAACGGAAGCACGTGCAGATTAAAAGATGTCAATGAATTGTTTTACGATACCGGTATCGGTAAAGAGGGATATTCGATCATCGGACAGGGACAGATTGATAAAATTTTAAGTGGTAAGCCGGAAGAGCGTAGAGAGCTTTTTGATGAGGCTGCCGGTATTGTCAAGTTTAAAAGAAGAAAGAATACATCTGTTAAAAAGCTTGAGGAAGAACGTCAGAACCTTCTTCGTGTCAATGATATTCTTGCGGAATTAGAGCGTCAGATCGGGCCTTTGGAGCGTCAGAGCGAGAAGGCGAGAGAATATTTAAAGAAGAAAGAGGAATTGAAAACATACGATATCAATATGTTCCTTTTGGAGACGGAGCGTCTTCGTGAGCTCTCTTCTAAGGTCGAAGAAAAGCTTACTATTGTAAAAGAAGAATTTGCTCAGGCAAATATGGATTACGATGGCATGAAGCAGGAATATGAAGCTGTAGAAGAGCAGATGGAGACGATTGATGAGGCAATCGAGCATTCGAAAAATCAGTTGAACGAGACGTCTATGCTCAAACAACAGCTGGAAAATCAGATTGCGCTTTTGAATGAGCAGATCCACAGTGCCAGAATGAATGATGAGCATTACGCTCAGCGTGCACGCAGCATTGAAGAAGAACTTGCAGAACGCAATCAGAATTTATCTGAATTGAAAAGTGAACAGGAAGCGCTTGCAAAAGAACATCTGGAAGGAAAAGCAAAGGAAGAGCATGCCAAATTAGCGCTTGTAGAAGTACAAAGTAAGATCGCAGAGCTTACAGATGCCATCGATCACAATAACAGCGACATTATGGAAGTGCTCAATAACCGGGCATCTACAAAGGCGAAAATCCAGAAATATGATACAATGCTGGAACAGATCCAGGTGAGACGTGCCCAGCTTACAAAACGTATTCTAGAAGCCCAGACTTCCGGAAATGAATACGAGCAGGAAAAAGAAACTTATACAGCACAGTTAGAAGAGATTTCTGCAAAGATCATTGAGTTAAATGATGCGCAGAGTTCTTATGAAGCAAAGATAAAGACAATCCAGGATGAGATGAGCCTCGTTTCTTCCAAACATCATAATGAGCAGACGGCTTATCATAGAGAACAGTCCAGACTGGAATCTTTGAAAAATATTACAGAGCGCTATGATGGATATGGAAACAGTATCCGGCGTGTAATGGATAATAAGGCAAAAGAGCCGGGACTTTTAGGTGTTGTAGCTGATCTTATTAAAGTAGATAAGCAGTATGAGATTGCCATCGAAACGGCACTTGGCGGCAGCATTCAGAACATTGTCACAAGCGATGAAGATACTGCGAAGCGAATGATCAATTATTTAAAACAGAATAAATTCGGTCGTGCAACATTTTTACCATTGACAAGTATTCGTTCCGGTAACGGAATTGCAAGACCAGAAGCGCTTAATGAAGCAGGTGTTATCGGCACTGCCAATACACTTGTAACAGTAGAGCATAAGTTCAAGGAGCTTGCTGCAAACCTCCTTGGAAGAACGATCGTAGTCGATCATATCGATAACGGAATTAAGATCGCAAGAAAGTATAAACAGTCCCTTCGTATTGTAACGCTGGAGGGAGAACTTATTAATCCGGGTGGATCCATGACCGGTGGAGCATTTAAAAACTCCAGCAATCTTTTAAGCAGACGAAGAGAGATTGAAGAACTGCAGAAGAATGTTCTTTCACTGAAGGTACAGATGGATGCATCCGAACAGAAGATGAATGAGATTCGTGAAAATCGTTCCGGATATTATGAAAAAATTGAAAGCCTGAAAGAAGAACTGCAAAAAGCATATGTTATCCAGAATACAGCGAAGATGAAGCTGGATCAGACAAATGCTAGAATTTCAGCTTCTGCCAATGTGATCGCAGATATTCGTCAGGAGTCACAGAAACTGGAAAGCCAGATGAATGACATTTCCGATAATCAGGAATCTATCCAGGTAGAGCTTGACGTATCAGAAGAGCTGGAAGAGCAGCTGAATGCAAAGAATGAAGAAAATCAGAATGTTTTAGGTCAGATCCGTGAGGAGGAAAGTACCTGCCAGAAAGATGTAGAGGCATTGCATCTTGCCAATGTAAGTTTAGAACAGAAGGTAACATTCAATACGGAAAATATTTCCCGTATTCAGGATGAAGTAGATAAGTTTACACAGGAGATGGAAGAACTTACTTCAAATCAGGGAGGCAATTCGAAAGAGATTGAAGAGAAAGAAACAAAAATCAAAGATCTGAAAGAGACGATTGCAAATTCCGGAGATCTGTTCAAAGAAATACAGGAAGAGATTGAGAAAAGCAAAAAAGAACGAGAAGAATTGAATCTTAAGCATAAAAGCTTTCTCAATAAACGTGAAGACCTTTCAAAACACATGTCCAACCTTGATAAGGAAGTATTCCGTCTGGAAAGCCAGAAGGAAGGCTATGAAGAAGCTTCTGAAAAACAGATTAATTATATGTGGGACGAGTATGAGATTACATATGGACATGCAAGAGAGCTTCGAGATGAGAATCTTACCGATCTTTCGAAAATGAAGAAGCGGATCCAGGAATTAAAAAATGAGATCCGACAGCTTGGAGCAGTTAATGTCAATGCCATTGAAGATTATAAAAATGTGACGGAACGATATGAGTTTTTAAAGAACCAACATGATGATCTTGTAGAGGCGGAAGCGACTCTCGAACAGATCATTGCAGAACTGGATGCAGCAATGCGAAAACAGTTTAAAGAACAGTTCGAAAAGATCTGCAAGGAATTCGATACGGTATTTAAGCAGCTATTTGGTGGCGGAAAAGGTACGCTGGAATTAATGGAAGATGAAGACATTCTGGAAGCCGGAATCCGTATTATCGCACAGCCACCGGGAAAGAAACTGCAGAATATGATGCAGCTTTCCGGAGGTGAGAAGGCATTGACGGCAATTTCACTGTTGTTTGCGATCCAGAACTTAAAGCCTTCTCCGTTCTGTCTGCTTGATGAGATTGAAGCTGCACTGGATGATAATAACGTAGACCGTTTCGCACAGTATTTACATAAGCTTACAAAGAATACACAGTTTATCGTGATCACGCACCGTAGAGGTACGATGATCGCCGCAGACCGTTTATATGGTATTACAATGCAGGAGAAAGGTGTTTCGACACTTGTCTCTGTTGATTTATTAGAAAATGAATTAAAATAATGGTACAGATGGAAGGAGGAAGTTATGGCAGAGGAAAAGAAGGGCGGATTTTTCAGTCGTCTCGTGTCAGGACTTACGAAGACGAGAGATAATATCGTATCTGGTATGGACAGCATTTTCCATGGATTTTCTCATATTGATGATGATTTTTATGAGGAACTGGAAGAAGTGCTCATTATGGGGGACTTAGGTGTTCAGGCAACTTATGATATTTTGGATGACCTGAAGGCGAAGGTAAAAGAGCGCCATATAAAGGAACCTGCAGATTGCAGAGAAATTTTAATCGAGAGTATCAAAGAGCAGATGAACGTTGGTGAGACGGCATATGAATTTGAAGATAAAACTTCAGTTGTTATGGTAATCGGTGTCAATGGAGTCGGAAAGACTACTACCATCGGTAAACTTGCCGGAAAGCTTCGTGCACAGAACAAAAAGGTCGTACTTGCAGCAGCGGATACATTCCGTGCTGCTGCCGGTGAGCAGTTAAAAGAATGGGCAAACCGTGCCCAGGCAGAACTGATCGGAGGGCAGGAAGGTTCAGACCCGGCTTCAGTCGTGTTTGATGCAGTTGCAGCGGCTAAGGCGAGACATGCTGACGTGCTTCTTTGTGACACCGCGGGAAGACTTCATAATAAGAAGAACCTGATGGAAGAGCTGCGAAAGATGAACCGCATCATTGACCGCGAATATCCGGAAGCATACCGGGAGACACTTGTTGTATTGGATGCGACAACCGGACAGAATGCACTTCAGCAGGCAAAGGACTTTAATGATGTGGCAGACATTACAGGTATTGTCCTTACAAAAATGGATGGAACAGCTAAAGGAGGAATTGCAGTCGCTATCCAGGCGGAGCTTGGTATTCCGGTAAAATATATCGGTGTCGGTGAGACGATTGACGATTTACAGAAATTCGACGCAGATGCATTTGTAAATGCACTGTTTGCAACAGAAGAAACGAACTAGGAGGTCGAAAAGAAATGGATAAATTAACACTTGAAAACTTTGAGCAGGCGAGCGAAATCGTAAAAAAAGTTACATTACCTACGAAACTTGTATACAGCGAGTATTTGAGTAAAGAAAGCGGCGGCAGAATTTATTTGAAACCGGAAAATATGCAGTATACAGGCGCATACAAAGTGCGTGGATCTTATTATAAGATCAGCAGAATGACGGAAGAAGAAAGAGCACGTGGTCTTATTACTGCATCTGCCGGAAATCATGCGCAAGGTGTTGCCTATGCAGCGCAGCAGTATGGCTGTAAAGCGACGATCGTTATGCCTACGGTTACTCCGCTTATTAAAGTAAACCGCACGAAAAACTATGGAGCAGAAGTGATTCTCCATGGAGATGTCTATGACGATGCATGCGCTTACGCATTAAAGCTTGCAGAAGAAAGACAGTGTACATTTGTCCATCCATTTGATGATCTTGAGATTGCAACCGGGCAGGGAAGTATCGCAATGGAGATCGTGCAAGAACTGCCGACCGTTGATTACATTCTTGTTCCAATTGGTGGAGGCGGATTGATCACAGGTGTATCTACACTTGCGAAAATGTTAAATCCGAAGATCAAAGTAATCGGTGTCGAACCGAAGGCAGCAGCCAGCATGACAGCTGCACTTGCAGCCGGTGAGCCGGTTTCCTTAGACAGCGCAGATACAATCGCAGATGGTACAGCTGTTAAACGTGTGGGTGAAAAGATTTTCCCTTATGCGAAAGAAAATATTGATGAAGTATTGCTTGTGGAAGACGATGAACTGATTGGCGCTTTCTTAGATATGGTTGAAAATCATAAGATGGTTGTAGAAAACTCAGGTCTTCTTACTGTTGCAGCATTAAAACAGCTGGATCTGAAAGGGAAAAAGGCAGTTTGTGTCTTAAGCGGTGGAAATATGGACGTGATCACAATGTCCTCTATCGTACAGCATGGCCTGATCCAGAGAGACCGTATCTTCTCTGTATCGGTATTGCTTCCGGATAAGGCAGGAGAGCTCGTACGTGTTGCTAAGACGATCGCAGATGCGAAAGGTAATGTCATCAAGCTTGAACATAACCAGTTCGTAAGTACAAACCGTAACGCAGCTGTAGAGCTTCGTATCACAATGGAGGCATTTGGAACAGAACATAAGAATGAAATCCTTCAGGCATTGGAAGACGAAGGACTTCGTCCACGTGAGATCAGTGCAAAATTATATTAGAAAATAAGAAGTGAGATAAGCAGTCGGAAACTACACAAAAAAATGTAGTTTCTGGCTGCTTTTTTCGTACCTATAATAAAAATCAATAAGCTTATAAGTTTTTCTTGACATGGAATGTATTATTGTATACAATCATACACAAAGATTGCTAACAATATAACTAACTTAGAGGAGAGATGAATTAAAATGGATAATAGAAAAGTGTATCTGGATAAACACAGCAACCTGTTACAGTTGGAAGAACATATGTATCCACTTGTAGACGTAGACAAACCGAATGTATTCCGTAACTTGTTTCATTATGATGAGATACCGAAGATCGCATTCAATGATCGTATCGTGCCACATAGCATGCCAGATGAGATTTGGATCACAGATACGACTTTTCGTGACGGCCAGCAGTCTCGTACTCCATATACAACGGAACAGATTGTAACATTATATGATTATTTCCACAGACTCGGTGGACCGAACGGCAAGATCAGACAGAGTGAGTTTTTCCTTTACAGCAAGAAGGATCGAGATGCCGTTTACAAATGTATGGAGCGAGGATATAAGTTCCCGGAAGTTACAAGCTGGATCCGTGCAAGTAAGAAAGATTTTGAACTTGTAAAAGAGATCGGAATGAAAGAGACCGGCATTTTAGTAAGCTGCTCCGATTATCATATTTTCTATAAATTAAAGATGACAAGAAGAGAGGCAATGAATCATTATCTTTCTGTCATCCGTGAATGCTTAGAGACAGGAGTTTCTCCACGCTGCCATTTAGAAGACATTACTCGTTCTGACATTTATGGATTTGTTATTCCATTCTGCTTAGAGCTTATGAATCTGATGGAAGAGTATAAAATCCCGGTTAAGATCCGTGTCTGTGACACAATGGGGTATGGCGTGAATTATCCGGGGGCCGTGATTCCAAGATCCATCCCGGGTATTATTTACGGATTACGTGTACATGCAGGTGTACCAAGCGAACTCATTGAGTTCCATGGACACAATGACTTCTATAAAGCAGTCAGCAATTCATCGACTGCATGGCTCTATGGAGCAAGCAGCGTAAACTGTTCTTTGTTTGGCATCGGTGAGCGTACCGGTAATACACCACTTGAAGCAATGGTATTTGAATATGCTCAGCTTCGTGGAACACTAGATGGCATGAACACAAAGGTGATCACAGAGATCGCAGATTACTATGAAAAAGAAATTGGATATCGTGTTCCTTCCAGAACACCATTTGTAGGAAAGAACTTCAATGTAACACGTGCAGGTATCCATGCAGATGGACTTTTAAAGAACGAAGAGATCTACAATATTTTCGATACAGAAAAGTTCCTTGGACGTCCGCCACTTGTAGCAATCTCCAATACATCCGGTCTTGCGGGAATTGCACACTGGATCAACACCTATTTCAAATTGGCTGAAGAGAAACAAGTAGATAAGAACAGCAAGCTTGTAGGTATGGTGAAAGAGTGGGTAGACAAAGAGTATGAGAGTGGTCGTGTGACCGTTCTTACCGATGATGAGCTTTTAAGTGTTATCGATGACGCCTGTAACAAACTGGGAATCAGCTTGCTGTAAGAAGGGTAATAAAGAGAGGAATTAAGGAAATGATAGAATATCAGGATCAGTCTCTGAGAGGAAGAGTATTTCAGAGTCTGCGCGAAGATATATTGAATGGGAAATACAAAGAAAACGATGAACTTCGTGAAATTACGATCGGTGAAGAACTTGGAGTAAGCCGTACTCCTGTGAGAGAGGCTTTGAGGCAGTTAGAACTTGAAGGCCTTGTCCGTATCGTGCCGAACAAAGGCGCTTATGTAACAGGAATCACACGAAAAGATGTAATTGATATTTTCAAGATCCGTTCGATGTTAGAAGGACTGTGCGCCAGATGGGCAACAGAGCATATAACGAAAGAACAGATTGAAGAACTGGAAGAGATGTTGCTTTTATCAGAATTTCGGCTGAAGAAAGAAAAAAGCGCAGTTGCCGATCAGGTGTCAGAATTGGATGGCAGATTTCACAAAGTGTTATACGAGGCATCGAACAGTAGAATTTTAGAGCATGTACTTTCTGATTTTCATAAATATGTGAAGCTTGCAAGAAAAACTTCCGTTAGTGCTGAGAATCGTGCGGCGAAATCAATCGAAGAACATCGCGCAATATTGGATGCAATAAAGCAAAAGGATGCCGATCTTGCGGAAGGGCTGGCAGATAGACATATTCGAAACGTAATGGCAAATTTACACCTTGATGAATAACTATATAGGACTGAAGGAGGATACAAAAATGGCAAAGATTAAAATGACAGTACCGATCGTAGAGATGGATGGAGATGAGATGACAAGAATTCTCTGGAAGATGATCAAAGAAAATCTTTTAGAGCCTTTCGTTGAATTGAATACAGAATATTATGATCTTGGATTAGAGCATAGAAATGAGACCAATGACCAGGTAACGATCGATTCTGCAAATGCTACAAAAAAATATAAAGTTGCAGTAAAATGTGCAACGATCACTCCGAACGCTGCTCGTGTGAAAGAGTATGATCTGAAAGAAATGTGGAAGAGCCCGAATGGAACGATCCGTGCAATTTTGGATGGAACAGTATTCCGTGCGCCGATCGTCGTAAAAGGAATTGAACCATGTGTAAAAAACTGGAAGAAACCAATCACAATCGCAAGACATGCATATGGAGATGTATACAAAGGATCTGAGATGAAAATTCCGGGAGCCGGAAAAGTAGAGCTTGTTTATACAGCAAAGGACGGAAGCGAAGAGAGAGAGCTTGTACATGAATTTGACAGTGCCGGTATTGTACAGGGTATGCACAACATCAATGCTTCCATCGAAAGCTTTGCAAGAAGCTGTTTTAATTATGCATTAGATATAAAACAAGATTTGTGGTTTGCAACAAAAGATACGATTTCAAAAAAATATGACCACACATTTAAAGATATTTTCCAGGATATTTTTGATGCAGAATACAAGGAAAAATTTGAAGAGGCTGGTATCACTTATTTCTATACATTGATCGACGATGCGGTTGCCCGTGTTATGAAATCGGAAGGTGGATATATCTGGGCTTGTAAAAACTACGACGGAGATGTAATGAGTGACATGATCTCATCTGCATTTGGTTCCCTTGCAATGATGACTTCAGTACTTGTATCACCGGATGGTTATTACGAGTATGAAGCGGCTCACGGAACGGTTCAGCGCCACTATTACAAACATTTAAAAGGCGAGGAGACATCTACAAACTCTGTTGCAACAATCTTTGCATGGTCAGGCGCTTTAAGAAAACGTGGAGAGATGGATGGAAACGAAGAGTTGATGGCATTTGCAGATAAGCTTGAAAAAGCAACAATTGATACGATCGAGAGCGGCAAGATGACAAAAGACCTTGCACTGATCACAACATTTGAAAATCCAACTGTATTAAACAGCGAAGACTTTATTAAAGCAATCGCTGAAAGATTAAAAGAAGACTAAAAAACGAGCAGAAAAATCCCTCTATTGAAAATAATCTGGTTATTCAATAGAGGGATTTATTTTCATATTTATTCTGCGAGAAGCTCCCAGTTTTCATAGAGTTCTTCTAATTCCTGTGCGATCGCAGCTTTTTCTTTTGCAAGCTCCTGGCATTTGACAGAATTTGTAAAAATCTCTTCCTGAACCATCAGGGCATCGATTTCGCCGTCCCGTTCTTCGAGAACTTCAATACGCGCTTCCGTTTTCTTCAGCTCGTTCTGTCTTTTCCGTTCTTTCGCCTGCAGTTCTTTCTGTTCCTGCCAGCTTAACTTAGAAGCAGATGCTTCGCTGTCATCTGAAGAAGGAGAAGTGGTTGTTTCTGCCTGCGTATAGGCAGCAGTGAGTTCTTCCTTTTTTTCAAGATAATAATCATAATTTCCGATATAATTGACAAATGTATGATGCGTCAGGTCCAGTATTCTTGTTGCGGTCTGATTAATAAAATATCGGTCATGTGATACATAAAGTAACGTTCCGGTATAGTTATTGAGCGCTTTCTCCAAAATTTCCTTAGAAGTAATGTCCAAATGGTTGGTCGGCTCATCGAGTATAAGGAAGTTTGCATTCGAAAGCATCAGCTTTGCAAGCGATACACGGCCTCTTTCGCCGCCACTGAGATCGCTAATACGTTTGAATACATCGTCGCCGGTAAAAAGAAATGCGGCCAGCATATTGCGGATCTGTGTATTGGTAAGTGTCGGGTAGTCATCCGATATTTCTTCAAAAATCGTTTTATCCATATGAAGGACGTGGTGCTCCTGATCATAATAACCGATTTCTACATTTGTACCAAGGGTAAATGTTCCACTGTCTGCAGGAAGAACATGGTTTAATATTTTCAGCAACGTTGTCTTACCGGTTCCATTGTCTCCGATGATGGCAACATGTTCGCCACGCTTAATCTCAAAACTAATATCAGAAAACAATGTCTGTGGCGGAAATGCTTTGCTCAGGTGTTCTACTGTCAACACGTCATTACCACTTACAACGGCCGGCTCTAATTTTAACTGGAAATCTTTATTAGGCTCCATCGGTTTTTCAACGACTTTCATCTTGTCCAGCATTTTCTCGCGGCTCTCTGCACGTTTGATCGATTTCTCGCGGTTGAAAGAGCGAAGCTTTTCAATGACTGCTTCCTGATGTTTAATCTCCTGTTGCTGGTTTAAATATTCCTTAATGCGCGCTTCACGGATCTGTTGTTTTTTCGCAGAATAATCTGCATAATTTCCGGAATAGCTCATAAGCTCACCGTTTTCGATTTCGATTACTTTTGTAACGATACGATTCAAGAAATAACGGTCGTGAGAGACGATGAGTACAGCACCCGGATAATTTAAAACATAAGTCTCCAGCCATGTAATGGAATTTAAATCCAAATGGTTGGTAGGCTCGTCAAGAAGCAGTACATCCGGCTTTGTAAGCAGGAGTTTGCCTAATGACACTCGGGTTTTTTGTCCACCGGAGAGGGTGTTGACCGGTTTGGAAAATTCTTCTTCCAAAAATCCAAGTCCTTTTAACACACCGGTAATCTCACTTTCGTAAGCATATCCGTTTTCACGCTCAAAAGAAGCAGTTAATCGATTGTAAGAATCCATATGTGCTTCCAGTGCTTCTCCGCTTAAATTTTTCATTTCCAGTTCTATCTGGCGGATGCGTGCTTCCATGGCGATAATGTCCGCCTTGGAAGTTTTGACTTCTTCGTAAATCGTACGGTCTGTATTCATGTTCTGATGCTGGGCTAAATAACCAAGTGTCTTGCCCTTTGTCAGAATGACAGAACCTGAATCAGCCGGTAGTTCTCCGGCGATAATTTTAAAAATAGTAGACTTGCCGGCACCGTTTGGACCGACAAGTGCAGCTTTTTCATGATCTTCTATATGAAAAGAACCATCCTTTACGATAACTTCTTCGCCAAATGCTTTGTTAATTCCATGACAGGAAAGTATCATAAATTTTTCCTCCTTATCCATTCACATACGTAACCATTATAGCGAAAAGTGTAGAAAACATCCACCAAAAAATTGACTTTCTCAAAACAATTTTATATAATCCCATCTTTGACAGTTAATACGAGATAAAACAGCCGCAAAGCTTGTG
>JAUNTC010000079.1 GCA_030538915.1 Lachnospiraceae bacterium
GTAATCACAAGGGATACAGCGATTTTTTCTTCTAACAACTGTCAAAGACAGGATTTTAATCTATGGATAATCTTTTGTCAAGATTACTTCTGATTTGTTTGCATAATCTCGTTGTCTATGATTAAATAAATACAACTCTATTTTTCAAGGAGAAACAGTTATTATGAGAAATCATTCAAAAAATTTACATATTTTATTTGAGGACGCACATATCATTGTATGTGAAAAACCACACGGTCTTGCAACCCAGAGTCGCCGCATCGGCTCACCGGATATGGAAAATCTTATTAAACGTCATCTTTACGAGGAGTTTTCCGGAAATGATGGCCAAAAAGAGCCTTATCTCGCCGTTATCCACCGGCCCGATCAGCCGGTCCGCGGCATTCTTGTCTTTGCAAAAACACCTGCTGCCGCCCGTGAATTAAACCGTGAGCTGCAAAACGGAGACTTCGGGAAATATTATCTTGCTTTAACATCCCATACCCCGGCAGAAGCTTCCGGGACACTGGAACATTATTTATACAAAGATTCAAAGACGAATACTGCAAGTATATGCACTCCAGAGAAAAAGGGAGCAAAACGCGCCCGTCTTTCCTATGAAGTATGCAATTCACTGATCGATTTTTACAAAAATGTGGCTCCGGACTTTAAATCCGACTCCGGCGACATGGCTCTGCTTAAGGTGCATTTAGACACCGGACGTTTTCACCAAATCCGCTGCCAATTAAGTGCCATCGGATGTCCCATCGTCGGCGATACAAAATACAATCCAACTTGCCAGAATACAAAAGGCTGGCAGACACTTTGCCTGTGTGCATACCGTCTGGAATTTCTCCATCCGGTCACACACAAGAAAATGACATTCAGCTTAATTTAAGCAAAAAAGAAGAGCGGAAGAGATGCATTTCTCCCGCTCTTTATCTTTTTTAATTCAAGTCGAGCAGCCGCAAGACTTGGCGCGTGATTCTGGTCAGTGTAAGCTGACAAATTCATTACAGAATCACTGCGCATCCTCGCGGAGCGTTTATCTCAGTCGGAGATTGGACTCCCACTGAGACAAATTTGTTATTACTCACTACCTGAAAGAGGTGGGAGTCTTCTCGACTGAGATAAAACGATAATTTTTATGCTTCCACAACTTCTTCGTTTACTACTTCTTCTTCAGCCATTGCTTCTTCGTACTTCGCAAGGATGACTGTCTGGAGACGTTCTCTTGTTCCAGAATTGATTGGATGAGCAATATCACGATACTCTCCATCTACTGCTTTCTTGCTTGGCATTGCGATGAAAAGTCCTTTTTCGCCTTCAATCACTTTAATATCATGAACTACGAATTCTTCGTCCATTGTGATTGAAACAACCGCTTTTAACTTACCCTCCTTAGCCACTTTTCTTACTCGTACATCTGTAATCTGCATTTCTTTCTAGCCCCTTTCTTTCTGCCGTTGTACTGCTTAAATTTCTACAGTACATACCTCTCGTTCTTTTCGATGACCACTTTCACGCCATCTTCCCCAACATACCTTGTGTTTGCTCTGATCGTGTCTCGACTTTCTACAATACAGTTTTCAATGTATGCATTGTCCCCAAGATAGACATCGTTCAGGATGATCGAATTTTTGATCACACAGTTGTTACCGACGAATGTTTTCTTAAATAATATAGAATTCTCGACGGTTCCATTGATAATACTTCCACTTGCGATCAGGCTGTTCTTAACCACTGCACCCGGATTATATTTTGCGGGTGGCAGATCACTTACCTTTGAATACACTTCAGGTTGTTCCTTGAAAAAGTAGTTTCTTACCTCTGGCTTCAGGAAATCCATATTCGTCCGATAATATGCATCTACGGTCGAAATACTGTTCCAGTAGTCTTTTATTTTATAACCGTATATCTTTTTCAGATTCTTATATCTGATCAATATATCGGTTACAAAATCATGTCTGTCCTCTTCCGCACAGTGTTCGATCAGATCGATCAGCAATCTTCTTCTGATCACATAAATCCCTGTGGAAATCGTGTTGGAATTAGCCACCATAGGCTTTTCCTCAAATTCTTCGATACGCATTGTATCATTCATCTTCAATGTTCCGAACCGGCTCGCGTCCTCCCCCGGCGCCAGTTCCTTACATACAACGGTAATATCTGCCCGTTTTGCTATATGATATTCGAGAACTTTGTTATAGTCTAACTTATACACTGCGTCTCCAGATGTTATAATAACATAAGGTTCATGACATTTCTTCAAAAAATCTAAATTTTGATAAATTGCATCGGCTGTTCCTCTATACCAGTATCCATTATCCGCTGCTATAGTCGGCGTAAATACATAAAGTCCTCCCTGTTTTCTTCCAAATTCCCACCACTTTGATGAATTCAGATGTTCATTCAATGAACGCGAATTGTACTGCGTCAAAACTGCTACTTTCTGAATGTGTGAGTTGGACATGTTACTCAATGCAAAATCGATTGCCCGATAACTTCCTGCGATCGGCATGGCTGCTACTGCACGCTTCTGCGTCAGATCACGCATCTTATGACTGTTACCACCTGCTAAAATAATACCTACTGCTCTCATACGCGTTCACCTGCCTTTATTAATGTCTCTCCGCTGTTCAGCACTCCATCCGGATAGTCCTCCGGTATTGTCTTACCGCTGATCGCAGTATTCTTACCGATCTGTACTTTATCCGGAATTATTGTATTCTCTCCGATCGTTACTAATCCAAAGGAATAAACTGCAGGTTTCAGTCGATTTGGTATATCACTGCCGATTCCCATTACAACATCCTGTCCGACCTTTGTATTCTCTGCGATGATTGCTTTATCAATGACGCAATTTTTTCCGATCCTTGCGTCCTTCATGATGATAGAATCTCTTACAACCGTTCCTTCTTCTATCACAACACCCGAGCCGATCACGCAGTTGTGTACTTCACCGTAAATCTCCGAGCCATTGCCGATGATGCATCGATCGATCACTGCCTGACTTGATACATATTGTGGTGGAAGAATTCCTGTATTCGTATAGATTTTCCAGAACTCTTCATAAAGATTGAATTCCGGTATGATATCAATCAGTTCCATATTCGCTTCCCAGTAAGATCCAAGCGTTCCGACATCCTTCCAGTATCCGTTGTACTCATAGGCAAATAAACGCTCACCTTTCTCGTGGCAATATGGAATGATATGTTTTCCAAAATCGCATCCCGGCTCATTGCGCATCGTGTACAGTGCTTCCTTGAGTGCCGGCCAGCTGAATATGTAAATTCCCATTGATGCCAGATTGCTCTTTGGTTTCTCCGGCTTCTCCTGGAATTCTGTGATCCGTCCATCATTATCTGTAATTACGATTCCAAACCTGTTGGCCTCTTCCATCGGCACAGGCATAGCTGCGATCGTCACATCTGCATGATTGACTTTATGATATTCGAGCATCACTTCATAGTCCATCTTGTAAATGTGATCTCCCGAAAGGATCAATACATAGTCCGGATTAAAAGACTCTATATATTCAATGTTCTGGTAAATAGCATTCGCTGTTCCTGTATACCATTCACTGTTCGTACTGCGCTCATACGGCGGCAAGATTGTAACGCCACCATAATTTCGATCCAGATCCCATGGAATTCCGATTCCTATATGCGCGTTTAATCGAAGCGGCTGATACTGTGTCAGTACTCCTACGGTGTCAATTCCAGAATTAATGCAGTTACTCAGAGGAAAATCGATAATTCTATACTTTCCTCCGAAAGCTACCGCAGGTTTTGCAACCTTAGCAGTGAGAACGCCCAGTCGGCTGCCTTGGCCACCTGCCAGAAGCATTGCTATCATTTCCTTCTTTCTCATGTCGTCACCCCTTCATAGTCGTTTATTTAGTTTATTATACCATATTTTTGTTCTTTAGTGAACGATTTTAACAATTTTTGTAAACAATCTGTGACCTTTTTATGAAATTTTTACGAAAAATTTCGGGTTGGTTTTTTTTGCATATATGTATATAATAATAGGGTAGAAGAACTTATTATAAAATACATCCGGTATTCACCGGAACAACAAAAACTAAGGATGGTAGCTTATGTATAAAATCAATTTTGAACAACCGGTACACGTACATTTCATCGGAATTGGCGGAATCAGTATGAGCGGTCTGGCGGAGATTCTTCTAGAAGAGAATTTCACAGTTTCCGGATCAGACAACAAGTGTTCCCCACTTACTGAACAGTTAGAAAAAGCCGGCGTCACTATTTTTTACGGACAGAAAGCTTCTAATATTATAGAAGGGATTGATGTTGTCGTTTACACAGCAGCAATTCACGAAGACAATGAGGAATATCAGGCAGCCGTTGCAAAGGGACTTCCTATGCTGAGCCGTGCCGAGCTCCTCGGACAGTTGATGACAAACTATGACACTCCGATCGCCGTTTCCGGCACACACGGTAAGACAACAACAACTTCTATGTTGTCTCATATTCTCTTAAGTGCACAGATGGATCCGACGATCTCTGTGGGAGGTATTTTAAAAGCGATCGGTGGAAATATCCGTGTCGGCAATTCTGAGATTTTTGTCACAGAAGCATGTGAGTACACGAACAGCTTCCTGCACTTCTTCCCGAAGATCGGAGTGATTTTAAATATCGATGAAGATCACCTTGATTTCTTTAAGGATTTAGCAGACATTCGTCGTTCCTTCCGCAAATTTGCCGAACTCCTTCCGGCAGACGGAACACTTGTCATTAACGGCGAGATCCCGAACTATGAGGAGATCACAGAGGGGCTTTCCTGCCACGTCGTAACATACGGACCGGACAGCTCTTATGACTACAGTGCAACGAATGTCCTTCACGACAAGATCGGTGAGGCATCCTTTGACTTTGTCGTACATGGAGAGTTCGCGACACGTATCGCTCTTTCTGTAAATGGTGATCACAACGTATCCAATGCGCTTGCCGCACTTGCTGTCGCTGATCTTCTTGATGTCGATCCGAAAGTTGCAGGCAAAGGATTAAAAGAATTCCACGGTACAAACCGTCGTTTTGAATACAAAGGAGAATTTAACGGTGTCACGGTCATCGATGACTATGCACATCACCCAACAGAGATCAAAGCATCTCTTGAAGCTGCCAAGCATTATCCACATCGTGAGATCTGGTGTGTTTTCCAGCCACATACATACACAAGAACAAAAGCGCTGTTCCCGGAATTTGCCGAGGCGCTGTCACATACAGACCATATTATCCTTGCGGATATTTATGCAGCCAGAGAGACGGATACTTTAGGTATGTCTTCAAAAGCTCTTGCAGAAGCGGTAGCCGAAAAAGGTGCCGATGCGTACTATTTCCCTTCTTTCGAAGAGATTGAAAACTTCTGCCGCGAACATTGTCAGAGAGGTGATTTGTTGATAACTATGGGAGCCGGAAATGTTGTAAACATTGGGGAAGCGCTCATTAAGTAAGAGTTATCCACATTTTCCACCGAAAGTTATCCACAAAAAAAACGTTTTTTCGCTCAAATATTTCTTTTTTGAGCGCTCAACTGATGCTATAATGATTCTGCAACATCGATAGAATTAGGAGGCTCCTCAGAAGAGTATGAAGAAACTGACATTGAAAAATCCAGCGAATAGAAAAGTTACGGTCCTTGAGAACGAATTCATTGACCGCTATATGCCAAGAGCGAATGGAGAATATGTAAAGGTATATCTTCTGCTTCTCCGTCACTTAGACGAGTCTGCCTCCCTGCCGGCTCCGTCTAAGCTGGCAGATCTTTTAGACTGCACCGAGAAGGATATTTTACGCGCACTCAACTACTGGGAAAAGGAAGGGCTGTTAGAATGCCCGGACGCGCAGGTGACTGCGTCGCAGGCTGCGCTTTCTAAGAATATAAAATCCGAAGCCGTGCCAGTGGCTGTGCCTGCAGCCGCGCCGGAGGAACCGGTCGCACCGGAGGAAAACCGGCCGAAAAGTCGGGAAGAATTTCAGGAGTTAATGTTTGTTGCCGAGCAATATCTTGGCAAGACACTTTCTGTCACAGACATTGATGCGATTTCTTATTTTTATGAAAAGCTGGAGATGTCTGCGGATCTCATCGAATATCTTCTCGGATATTGTATTGAAAGCGGGCATAAGAGCATCCATTACATTCAGAAAGTCGCTCTTTCCTGGCATGAACAAGGTATCGCTACGGTAGAGCAGGCGAAGATGAATTCTGTCCTTTACAACAAGAACTGCTACTCTATCCTGAATGCTTATGGCATCAAAGGGCGAGGTCCGGCCTCTTCCGAGATGACCTATATCCGCAAGTGGTGCGAAGAATATGCATTTTCACTGGAGATTATTTTAGAAGCTTGTGACCGGACGATGAACATGATCCATCAGCCAAGTTTTGAGTATACCGATTCTATTTTGACAAACTGGCATAAAAAAGATGTGCACACACTGGAGGACATTTCCGTCTTAGATGCACAGTTTACACAGGCGAAGATGACAAAAGCCGCAGCACAGCCGGAGAAACCGTCCAAACCTACCGGCAAAAATCGATTTAACAATTTTGAGAACCGCTCCTATGACATGAATGATCTTGAGCGGCGACTGATACAGCAATAAGATTACGAGGGAGATTTTCTATATGGCACTTTCGAATTCACAGTATGATCAACTGATGCGCACTTACGAACAGCGACAGCTCGACGTAGTCCACCAGATGCAGGAGCGCTATGCGCGCGTTTCTAAGGCAATTCCTGAATTCAAGGAGATCGATGACGCCATTTCTTCCTGCAGTATTAAACAGGCACGACTTTTATTGAATGGCAACGCATCTGCTCTTGCAGATTTGAAGGAGGAGATCCATCAGCTATCCGCGAAGAAGAAGGAACTGCTTGTATCACATGGATATCCGGCTCACTATTTAGAGCCCCACTATCTCTGCCCGGATTGCAAAGATACGGGCTACATCGGAACGAATAAATGCCACTGCTTCAAAAAAGCGATCGTGGATTTATTATATACGCAGTCCAATTTACAGGAGATTTTACAATCCGAGAATTTTTCTACATTTTCTCTTGATTATTATTCCTGCAATCACATAGATCCGGTAACAGGTCGATCCTCGCTGGATTCTATTAAGACTGCATTACAAACGTGTCACGAATTCGTAGATACATTTTCTACAGATTTTCGGAATATACTTCTATATGGAGACACAGGTGTCGGAAAGACTTTCCTGTCCAACTGCATTGCGAAAGAACTGATAGATGCATCTTACTCGGTCATCTACTTTTCTTCCAAGCATTTTTTTGATATACTTGCTGAGAATGCGTTTAACAAGAAAGACTTTGACTCCTCAGATGAGGATAATTTAGACACTAATTATATTTATAACTGCGATCTTCTGATCATTGATGATCTTGGTACGGAGATGACGAATGCCTTTACCGCATCTTCGTTGTTCGCGTGTCTCAACGAACGTATTTTACGCCGGAAATCGACGATCATTTCTACGAATCTGGCACTGGATGATATTAAAAATATCTATTCAGAAAGAATTTTCTCTCGGATCAGCAGCAGCTACACGATGCTTCGCCTGACCGGAGATGACATTCGCATCCAAAAAAAATTATTAAACCTAGGAGGTACTAAAGATGTTACGTCGTAACGAACGTGTTCTGGATAATATACCGGTTGGAGCTCTTGGAATCATCGCACTTGATGGTTGTCAGGATATGGGAAAACGGGTGAATGATTACATTGTAGACTGGCGCCATCAGGATAGCCACGAATTTAAAGATGATGTTGTATTCACCGGTTATGAGAAAGACAACTACCTGATCAACGCTCAGGTTCCACGTTTTGGTTCCGGAGAAGCCAAAGGTATTCTTGGGGAATCTGTCCGCGGTAAAGATATTTATCTTATGGTAGACGTATGTAACTATAGTTTAACTTACTCAATGAGTGGCCAGACAAACCACATGTCTCCGGATGACCATTTTCAGAATCTGAAACGTGTCATCGCTGCTGTAGGTGGAAAAGGCCGCCGTATCAATGTAATCATGCCATTTCTTTATGAGAGCCGTCAGCACAAGAGAAGCGGGCGCGAGTCCCTTGACTGCGCACTTGCTCTGCAGGAATTAGTACGCATGGGTGTTGATAACATCATTACATTTGATGCACACGATCCAAGAATCCAGAACGCAATTCCGCTTAGTGGATTCGAGACTGTCCGCCCAACTTATCAGTTTGTGAAAGGTCTCCTTCGCAAATATAAAGATCTTCAGATTGACAGCGAACATATGATGGCAATCAGCCCGGATGAAGGTGCCACAGGTCGTGCAATTTACCTTGCCAACGTTTTAAACCTTGACATGGGTATGTTCTACAAGAGACGTGATTATACAAAAGTCGTAGACGGACGTAATCCGATCGTTGCACATGAGTTCCTTGGATCATCTGTAGAAGGAAAAGATGTGATCATCTTAGATGATATGATCTCTTCCGGTGACAGTATCTTAGACGTTGCAAAACAGTTAAAACAGCGCAAAGCAAGACGTATCTTTGCAGCTGCAACATTCGGTCTGTTCACAAACGGACTGGAGAAATTCGATAAGGCTTACGAAGAAGGCATTATCGACAGCATTCTGACTACAAACCTGATTTATCAGACACCGGAACTTCTTGATCGTCCTTACTATATCAACTGTGACATGAGCAAATACATCGCTCTTCTCATTGATACGCTCAACCATGACGGTTCGATCAGTAGCATTCTTTCTCCAAACGAGAGAATCCAGAATGTTCTTGAAAAATACAAAAACGGGGAAGAAATCTAATCCCTCATATTCAAGTCGAACGTACGCGAGACTGAGATAAAAAGGAAGCTGCACACTAAACATTAGTGCGCAGCTTCCTTTTTTCGCTCCTTAGATACATCTTCCTCCGTACGGTTCCAACTTGCATATCTGTGCGAAAATTTATTTTAATCTTCTCATTTCACTTTATTCCCAAAATAAATCATTGACGGAGTCAAATATCCGACAAGAAGGCCATCTGTTCCAAACAAGAACCACCCAATCCCTCCTGTTATAATTGATATACAAAAAAGTATCCATCCTGGTTTCAACATATCGACTCTACCTCCTTAATATGCTTTGACTCTTAGATAAGCTTCATTTTATCCACCCACATTCATTGTACCTCTCATTTCGTGTTTCATAAATTTATAAATTTATATCTTCATTATATTCCAATTATACTTTTTGTCAACACTATACTTTTGTTCTATGTATTCGGGTCTTTGACACTTCATTTTTAGAAATATTATAAAGAATCTTTTATTTAAG
>JAUNTC010000148.1 GCA_030538915.1 Lachnospiraceae bacterium
TAGACAATATGAAATGACCTCCCAATAACTTGTAGCAGCGAGGATCATCCGAGATATACTTGTTATTGGTAATAAAAACAAGAGTATTAGGAAGTTGCCTTAATACAAGAAAGGAAGGCCGTTATCATGATAACATGTTTTATCGGAATTGATGCACATACTACAAATTACACACTCTCTACTGCTATAGATGCAGAAGACAAGCCATTCAACACCTGCAAGTATGCTCCAAAGCTTACTTATATCTTGAAATATGCTAATGCATTATGCAAGAAATACAATCTTAAAAAGGAAGATATTCTTCTTGGCTACGAAGCAGGATGTCTCGGTTTCAAGTTGCAGCGTGATCTGAACGAAAATGGATTCAACTGTGTCGTTATGGCTCCAAGTACCATTCCTGGTACTGCCATAAATCGCAGAAAGAAAACAAAGAACGATATTCGTGATGCTGAAGCAATTGCCAAAGCTTTACGCAATGATGATTACAGTTCTGTAGCTACACCTGACGAAGAAGATGAAGCTATTCGTGAATTTATTCGTGCACGTGAAGATGTTCGTATGGAACTGAAGCGCTGTAAGCAGCACATCATGGCTTTCTGTAACCGCCATGGTCAGCACTACGAAGAAACTGGATGGACTCAGAAACACATGAAGTGGTTGAATAATCTTGCTTTCTCACAGCCTGTTCTGAAAGAAACATTGAACAGTTTACTTTTAGAATATGAATATCTTACTGAGAAGCTTGAAGAAAAAGACAGACGCATCGAAGAATTTGCACAGATGGATAAATACAGAGAATCTGTACATAAACTTACATGTTTTAAAGGTATTAAGACACTCACTGCTTTAGCTGTCATTGTAGAGATTGGAGATTTCGCAAGATTCATGAAAGCCAAGAATTTTGTTGCCTATCTGGGATTGTCTGTTGGTGAGCAGAGTAGTGGTAACGATCATAACCAGACTGGCATTACCAAACAGGGGAACAGATTTATCCGCAAATTACTGACAGAAGCAGCACAGTGCTTTTCAAGAGCTACATCAAAAAAGAGTAAAGAGTTGAAGAAGAGGCAAGAAGGTAATGTCGAAGAAGTTATTGCCTATGCAGATAAAGCCAATGAACGCTTAAGAAAGAGATATCACCATCTTGTTATTCACAATATGAAGAGTCCAAATAAGGCCAAGTGTGCGATAACAAGAGAGCTTGCATGCTTTATATGGGGAATGATGACGGATAATATCCATACTGTTCTTGTGTGATAGAAGTGATGTCTGTTGTCCATTCCGCTATTCCACGATCCGCTTGACAGCCGGGTTCCATCTCCCTGCACCCTCAAAAAACCGTGTCTCCAAAAAAATAAAGTCCTTTGGCAACACGGTTAACAAGTGTAGCAGGAAGATTTCCAGCTATAAAGCGGCTTTCGCGGCATATGCTCATTCACAAGCTAAATGTGAGAAAGATAAGGTGATAAAAGAAAGTCTGGTTTAATCAATGAAAAAGATAATCAATAGAATGAAGAGATCAAGGAGATAAGGAAGGAGTGACCGGACAATACGGACGGTTCAGCTATCTGCGAATCAACTATGATGGCACAGCTTCTTTATGTGATCCAAGAAAATAGAGTACAGAGCTGGCGGCGAAACCATTGACCTGGTGGGGTGGAAATTCATTTCCTGATACACGAATAACAGAGTGGCCAACTACCGAGAACTGTTACAATTCGGAACTCTTTCCTTATCTTCTTCGATAAATGACATTCAAAAAGTTATCTTTTGCTTGACAAAGGTCATTTCATAACAG
>JAUNTC010000080.1 GCA_030538915.1 Lachnospiraceae bacterium
ACTATTCTGGGAAGCCAACTGTTCCGGGAAGCCCGACTATTCTACCACTTTTACATACGCATGATAGCGATAATCATCGGCATCATACATTGGATAGAAGTCAATTCCATTTGCGCGTAAATGCGGTACTTCCTCACTGTCTGCACCGGTTATTACTTCAACGCTTTCTTCCAGGTTTTCACTTAAAACCAGCTTATACCAGTTCATTGGAATATATGCTTCTCTTGTATCTTTTGCAACCATTACGATCGGGCCATACATTACAGACGCCACCGTATCACCATCCACCTTATCCGGTGTCTTGTCAAGATGCAGTGGATATGGCATGTCGATCGTTACAACATCTCCATTATTCCAAGTTCTGTCAATATTAACGTATGTACTGACTTCCGGTTTCTCAACGACTGTCTTTCCATTTACTTTTACTGTAAATCCTTTCGTTGCCCAGTAAGGAACACGAAGCTTCATAGTAAATTTGCCTGTTCCACTTATTATCAATCTGGAATGTTCCGAAGGAAATTTCGTTTCCTGTCTGATCGTAAGACCTTTCTCGTCCCAGTCCAAAGTTGTCGGCATATAAAGATTTACATAGAGATTCTCTCCCGACTGGCTGTATGCTGCTGCCTGGTATTTGACGTGATTTTCCATACCGGTACCGTTACAGCACGTAAACTCACCGTAATCGAAGTCAAATTCTTTTCTCTGCCCCGGATCAATCGGGAGCATATAAGTTACGCCATTGTGGCTGTGCGCACTCGTCTTTTTATTCTGCGATGCAACAATCTGATTGATCAACGTTCTCTCATAATAATCCATATAAGCTGCGTCATCCAGGTTGTAGTTATAAAGCTCCAATGTCAGCTTCAGCATATTGTACGCTGCACAAGTCTCACAATTTTCGCCACGACTATTATTTCCAAGAATATTTGCGCCCTGTTTATACGGATCCTTGAAGCATTCCCCTGTTCCGACACCACCGATAGAATAAGCATAGCGGTTCACGACGAAATTCCAGAAATTTTTGGCGATGTTATAATATTTCGAATCTCCCGTTGCCGCATACTCATGCATGGCACCGACGATCTGCGGAATGTGCTGATTCGCATGGATATTCTGGATCGTGTCCTCATTATTAGCAAGTCCGTCAAAAAATGTCTTATTATCAAACATCTTTGCCGCTTCCACATATTTCTTCTCTCCGGTAAGCTCATAAAGCCGCGCCAGAGATTCATTGATCCCGCCATATTCACCTGCAATATACATTGCCCACATTTTCGCTCTCTGCTCTTCCGTTGTGCAATTGCTTAAGCGCGCATAAACCCAGCTGCCGATCCCTTCTGCCGCCTCTAACGCCTCTTCATTTCCGGCATAATTATAGCAGTCAAGAAATCCTGCAAGAATCTTATGTAACGTGTAATACGGCGCCCAGATCGTTGCATACGGCGTATACTGCTCCAGCAACGCAAACTGGTCCGGAGAATAGGCGCTTAAATACCCTTCGCCCCAGACAGACGGGTCATTGCTCCATTTTTTCTGAGATGCATTTGTCGGCGTGCAGACAGTTTTAAAATCCTGTGGTCTGCCTTTTGAAAGCTTTTGCATCCTACGTAATTCATGGACCATATAATCCAGTTTTATTCTATATGCCTCGTCCCCCGATGATGCATAAGCCTGCGCAAGTGCAGAGAGAAAATGTCCCGTCGAATGCCCACGCAAAAGGCCGGTCGGCTCATCCCATCCAGTCAATGGTTTCGCACCCTTTGTGTCCAGTCCATAAGTTGCTCGGAATGCATAAAGCATTCGGTCTGCATCCATGATTTTTAAGTATTTCATTGTACGATCTTTGTTCTGCGCATAAATCGTATCGTCTCCATCCAGACTCACCTCATCCAGCGTAAATAATGCACCTTCTCTTCTCGCCGCTCTTACTGCTTTTTTCGTAAATATAGCTTTTTCAGTTGCTATCTGCTCCTGCCAGGCAATCGGCTCACTTGCCTCAGTTTCCACTATATTTTCACCATAAATATTGTACGTTTCTGCAACTTCCTCTGCGGACATTTTATAATTATAAATTTTAAAATCCACAATCTTTCCGTTGAAAATATCATTTTTAAATGGTCCATATCCAATCCAGTTCTGTGTACTTTCTGCAAGTGCTACAAGATCGGTATCCATTTTTTCCGTTCCGATCAGCTGACCATTTTCATAGAGGGACATTTCTTTTTCCGATCCGTCAAATGTCACTGTCGTCAGCACCCATTCTCCGGTACGCAACGCGTGATTATTTCCATTTGCGAGAAAATGCACATAAGATGTCATATCACTTCCAAAATGCCAGACACACTGCAGCTCACCGGATGCATCAGCAAAATATACCCAGCAGCTGATCGTTGCAGCTTCCAGTCCATTCAAAATTCCATTCGGCAACTCCATGTACGTGTGCGTTGCGTCCGGCTGTCCGCCCTTCATTACGTAAGACGTGTAATTTTTCCCAAGAATCTCCACCGGTTCCACACAAACCTCTGATCCGGTCGGTCTTATAACACCGGCGTTACCATTTCCACTAATGTCATTTACAATCGTTCCAAACTTCAAGGATTTAAAATCATATTGAAGTACCAATGTCGTTTCTTCTATAAGCTTTTTCACTCGGCAACACTCCTCTTTTATCAAATCAAACTCAATTAATCTGTATTAGTAAAATTTCTCCGAACTTGTCCACCCATATACTATCTACATCTGCTCACGAATCTGATCGATCAACGTAACATCCGCCGGCAGCCACGCCACGCTATCCAACTCCTCTTTTGTAAGCCACTTCGCCTCCTGGGCTTCTTTCAATTTCAGATCACCTTCCTGCACTTCCGCCCAAAAACAATCCATCGAAAGATGAAAGGTCGGATAATCATACTCAATCGTGTTGATCAGCTCGCCGACCAAAATCTTCGTATCAAGTTCTTCCATGATTTCACGTTTCAACGCTTCCTGCGGCGTTTCGCCCAGCTCAACCTTTCCACCCGGAAATTCCCATCCGCCTTTCAGGTCGCCATAGCCTCTCGCCGTAGCAAATATCTTATTTTTCACATTCATATCATCGCAAATAACTGCTGCAACTACTTTAACCGTTTTCATCTCGTCCTCCTCTACGCATTCACGATATACTCGTAAATATCTTCCCTCACTGGCTCATCAAGGATCCACTCGATTTCCACCGCCGTTTTCTTCGTATTCGCCATCGTAAATTCTTTCGTATTTCCACTTGCAGTCATATGTCCAAGGTAATAAAACTCTTTCGAAATCTTATCATCCTTATTCTTTCGCACAAAAAGCTCCACTTGAATATCGCGCTCTTTTGCTTTGAGAAAATTCTGGACATCTTCTGACTTTAAGCTTCTTCCGGATTTGGAAATAGCGACCAGACGATTGCGAAATCCTTTTACAAAATGGTCTTCGTATTTTGTCGTATCGCTGATATCCGCAGATTTGTCATAGTTAATAAATACCGGAAATGTCTTTGTCTTTTTATCGTATTTGTAACCGCCAATGTTCAAAGGCACTTCATTTTGCTCCCAATTTAACAGGCGGCAAACATCTTCATATGTATACTTCTGATACAACACAAGATCCGTATCTTTGTAGCTTAACTGGTAATCCCTTTTATAACGGCTGATCCCAAAATCCACTAATTCATCGAGAATATTATAAAAAGCTTCATTCACTGCCATCTCCGCAAAGGATTTCGTCGGCTTGTAATCATTTCCATCTTCCTCAATGAAAATGCATTGCGAATACGCTTTCTTTCCTGTCCCCGCCGGAAATTCATTAGTCATAACATTTACAAGATTGTCCTTTTGATTCTGACTGATTTTCTTCCCGTAATACTTCATATCTTCCGAAAGCCCTGCAAATAAACCAATCTGTGCCTTCCCTTGCACATAGGCAAGCATGCGCTTCAACAATTGCAGCTCCTGAATACGTTTTCCATTTGCCAGCTTTTTAGATACAAATTCAATCACCTTCTCTTCTTGCTCTGAGAGACGAATTTTATAATCCTTTTCATATTTCACAAGGAACTTATAATAAGAGCCTAAGCTTTTATTATCGAAAATGCGGATGACATCCATTTCACCATACGCATCAAAATCACACAGCCTCGGAATTCTTCCAAGTTTATTTCTAAGGTTCGTATAATTTTCTTTTATCAGTTTAATATCCGAAAAGTTTGCATTGTCTACGGATGAAAAAATCCTTTTTCGGCTGACCTCATCAAAATGCACGGTCGATGCACCAGGTATTACACGACCGCCTTCCATAATGTAACGGCGGATGTTGTCTTTGTTATAAGTGCGATCTCCCGACAATGCGATTGGAATCATAAAGTTATTGTTATAATTTCCGATAAAATCCAAAATGACAACATACTCTTTGCCATTTGCTTTACGCAATCCACGGCCAAGCTGCTGGATAAATACGATCGGCGATTGCGTCGGGCGAAGCATGATGACCTGGTTTACCTCAACGATATCTACACCTTCATTTAGAATTTCTACTGAAAAAATATAATCCAACGGCTCATTATCCTCTGTCGCGTCACCCTCATCCATCGCCAATCGCTCAAATGCATTTTGTCTTTCCTGCTCTGACGCACTTCCATTTAACGCAATCGTTCGAAACGCTTTTCCGGTCGATGGATTGAGCATCTGATTAAACTTGGCAGACAGTTCTTCTGTTTCTATCAAAGTACTACAGAAAACAAGCCCTTTCACTTTCTCACCGCTGTATCCATAATAATCTGCCTGGGTAATAATATGCTTCACACGCTCGTCACTCGTAAGCATAGAAAAATCACGATTACATTCTTCGTTATCACCAATGATCGACAAATCTGTTATGCCAAAATAATGGAACGGACAAAGCAGATCCTCCTCCATCGCCTGCTGCAAGCGGATCTCATAGGCAATCTGGTAATTGAAAATCTCATACACATTTCTTCCCGCAAGATTGTCATCTCTCTTATCCGGTGTTGCAGTCATTCCAAGCCACAGCTTCGGCGTAAAATGTCTCATTATCTTCTGGTATGTCTCAGCGGAAACGTGATGCGCCTCATCCAGCACGATACAGTCAAATGTATCTTTCGCATATTGAAGCAAATGCTCGTCGCGGTTCAATGTCTGCACCGTGGCAAATACATAATCTGCATCATATTCATGACAGCCTGCTCCTACAAGTCCCATGGAAATGGATTTGGCAAAAACTTTTTCATAAGATTTCTTCGTCTGTCTCGCCAGCTGCCCTCTGTGGACTAAAAACAGGACGCGCTTAAACCCAAGTTCACGCATGGCAAATGCAGAAGCATAGGTTTTTCCGGTACCAGTCGCGGAGATCAATAGCGCCCTCTCTTCTCCCTGCTCCAGAATCTTCCTCAGGTTCGCAATAAATCCCTCCTGCATCGAATTCGGTTTTAATCGGTATTTTTCGAGTGACGGAATCTCTTCGCTTTTCGCAATCTCACGCTGGTGTTTTATGATATTGTAACGTTCTCTGTAAATTTCATAAAAATCATCATACGGCAATGCATACTCACTGTTCCAGAGATTATGAAATTCTTCCACAATCTCTTCTGCAACTTCACCATTTTCTGTAGAAATCAGTTTCGTATTCCACTCCTTATTAACCGTCAGCGCCGCACTTGTCATATTAGAACTTCCGATGATGATTCGATAAATCTCTTCTTTCCTGAAAATATATCCCTTCGTGTGGAAACCATTTCCGGCAGCTTCCACGTCATACATTTTCAACGTAATATTTTTCAATCCATTGAGCTTCTCAAGTGCTCTCGGTTCACTGAAATTCAGATAATTTGTCGTAAGAATCTGTCCCTTAACACCCTTTTCCTCAAGCTCTTTTAACGTCTGCAGAAGCGGCGTCACACCACCCATCGTGATAAATGCAACGCTGATCTGAAACTGATCACAGCGCAGCAATTCATCCTCCACAGATGATATAACCTTCTTTCCCTCTTCCGGATTATTTGACACAAATGCTGGCTTGTACGCCAGATTTGCCGCCACAGAACCATTTATATAAGCGGCATTTAAGCCATTTTGCAATTCATTGATCACATTCGCATCCATTAAAATTTCTCCCTCTCATTTCGTAATGAGCAAAACAAATACTCTGCTTAATATTATATCTTATGGAGGGAGGGTTTGTCATAGATAAGATACATGAAATTCCCCCAATTTTCTTCAATTTTGTTTCCAGATGCTTTTATAATGTCAATTGATTAATCTGTGGTTTCTAATCGTTTTGCTTCTTCTCTTTCTATCTGTTTAATACTCTTTTGTGGTGTAGGCAAATCTTCCGGCATAGTTCCGCCTAATTCTTTTATAGTTTGACGAACCTTTTGTCCAACCCGAAAATGTACATCTCCTGCTTCTCTTTTTCCAACTACCTGATCTCTCCTAAGTTTTTCATCTGTTTGAGTTGCACGGAAAAGATTTGCCGCTAGTTCAGTACTTCCCATATGATCAAGAATCTGCTGACTCTTTTTGAGCCCTTTTCTATCATGAATTTCTTTTGCGCCTAAACCACCATATAATCCCTGATATCCTCTGTTCTGGAAAACTGCATAGTCTCTAGGTTCTACAACCCCTGCATTCTTTGCAGCTTCCGCTAAAGATTTATTATGCTCACGAATTTCATTTCTGATTGCAAGACGCTTCTGGTCCTCACTCAACTGCTCATAATCTTCTATCAACTCCTGTTGTCGGGTCTTCACTGCAAAATATGTCTGTCCCAAAGCAATTACTTCTTTACGAGAATCACCATTCATAACAATGAGATAGCAAGCATAACGTGTAAGCATATAATCTTCGACTTCTCGTTTTGCACCACTACCAATTTGCACCAATTTGCGCACCTCCGCAAAATGGTCATCAGCTTTATTCCCGCTAGCTTCGCAAGCATCCATTGCTTTAGAAATCACTTCTAAAAAATATCTCCATTGGTAATATGTCAAAACTCTTTGTAAATCTCTTGCATACCAAAACTCTTGTCCATATTCATTTACATGTTTTATATTTTCGAAAATTTCTTCGCTGTATCTTTCGATATCATTCCCCATAGAAATCTCCCTCCTCGTTTTTGACTTCAATCTTTCTTATACTTCTGTATGTTTCACTTATGCTGTGCGGAACACGTGTTTGCTTGTCAATGTTACCTAGTAGCTCTAGTATCTAATCCTACATAAGAAGCAACAAACATTCCACCTTTTAAAATAAAGTGATCATGATATTTAGATACTGCACATCTTTCAAGAAAATGTTCCACCATATAATTTCTAATTAATGTTCGTGCCTTTAAACTATCTCCACCAGACAAATTTCGGATTTTAGCTTTTAATTGTGTTGATGTTTTAATCATAGCATTACCCCGTATATTCCCGGATTTTCCGTTCGATTCCAAGCACTTTTGCATAAAACATCAACCGATGTATATTTTTCTTCTGACCTGACATGTATTCCTTTAATGCAGTCTGAAATACCTGAATATCCATTTCATCTTTACGCAATACAATAAATATCAAAAATCGTTCGATCAATGTCATACACACGCACGTCATTACCGAATGGAGTCTTCACAATAGTCACACCATCATTGAATTTTTCTTCCTTGATAAAATAAGGCTTAATCCCTCTCTTAATCAAATGTGTCGCATTATATCCTCTTTTTACAGAAACAATAATTCTTGTTGGCTCACGTTCCATAAGCCCATGAAGATACAATGCAGTTTCATTAGAAAAAACACCCCCTTATTTTTAAGTTGTAAAATATAAAACTGATCCGGCCAAATCTCAGGATGAATATAGATTCCTGGTTCAACTTGCTCCATTTCCCGATCTTTTACATATTTTGAGAGATAAGTCCGCGAAATTCCTGCTCCCTGAACTACCGATATCATAAGATATCCGTCATTTTGCTCTGTAATCAAATCCATCTTTTCATATTTGGTCATTGCATCATCTCCCTTGTTTACACTCTCGCTTCAGTTATATTATTTCGAAGCGAATTCAATCTCTTCCATTCTCTTCTGCAACATTTCCATAATATTCATATAGGTCTGATACAGTTCTTCGTCATCATAAAATACCATTACGTAATCAGCCCGTACATCAAGTCTATTAATAATCTCACCAAAATTTTCCGGCACAATATTTCTTTCCACCAGGAGTTTTGCAACATCTTCCGTATAACGATCAAATGTTGAATATATAATACTATCCCAGCATTTATCTGAATAAATTGTGTCTACTCCCTTTATCCTCAATTCATCAAGAACCACTTTCACAACTTTCGGTGCGTATCGTCCGTCTGTTCCAAGCATTTTTTGTTTTCCTTCATGATCACAGGATTCACATATTTCATCAAACTCATCATCACTCATGTCCTCATCCACCAACTCACAAATATCACAAACATTCATCAGATAGGCATGCTGAATAATATCCGATACTATCTCTTCCTTCTTTTTCCAGTCCATTGATTCTACATCCATATTTTCTCTAATAATCTGAGATATCTTTTTCATATCTGGTGGGAATTCTATACAAATATTCTTTAGCAATTTAAGTTCTTTCTCCATCTTCTCCCCTTTATATTCTTATATATATCGATTTTCAACGCGTTACTTATTCTTTATTTGTAATTATTGCAATTATAATAATCCTTATTTGTATTGTCAATTGCCATATTTTGAATTTTATGATATTATCGAAAAAAGATTTAAAACGGAGAAATGTTCATGGCTTATAAAAATTTTAAGGAAACAGAAATCATTGATGAATTAGGAACCGAATTACGAAAAGCACGTAACGCAAAAGAATTAACATTAGCTCAAGCAGCGGATAATTTGGAACAAAATGGAACGCATATATCTGGTATTATGCTTGGACGTATTGAAACCGGTCAGCGTCGTATTGATGATACTTTACTCCACGCACTTTGCGAACTATATCATATCGATTCAAACGATCTTATTACAAACGCCTGCCATTCTCATATCGCTGCATTGCAACAGAATAAATGTCCGGCCAGCTCTGCAGAAAATGACGTAAATTGGCTTCTAGAGACATACCGTAATTTACCTGAAAATAGACAGGCTGACATTCGTACTATGATTCGCTTATATTCATATATGGATAAGTTCTCAAATCTTGACTCTTAAATCAGGACCACCCGTCCAACGGGTGGTTTGCTCTAGGGCTATAAGCCCTTATT
>JAUNTC010000149.1 GCA_030538915.1 Lachnospiraceae bacterium
GTCGGGAAGTCGTAGCTTTGGCTGCGGCTTTACATAGAGAAATACAACGGTGTTTATATTCGTGTAATCCACAAATATAACCTATCACAGATGCCGGAGGTTTTTTCTGTAATGTCGTAAATCTTCTTCACTGACCTCTGAGATGATTCTGTCAAGTGTATTCAGTAATTGATTTTTATCCTCTGGTAAACGCCCTCTGAGTTGAAAAGCATTAGAAGATCCCATTGCGGCAAAATATGTTGAAATATTTAGATTTTCTACAAGAACTCGAAGCTCCCGATATTTTTCAATTTCTCCCTCTTCCTCCCAGTTTCCGTTTTGAATCTCCTGATAGAGTTCGGATTCGGGATAAATCGTCAGCATATTCGGACCAATCAGAAAGGGATGCAGTTGATTAAAAACATCTGCGGAGGCTTTCGCACCAACCTCACCTTTTCCCTTACCGGAAATGCTGGTCAGATAGAAGAATCCATATTCAATGCCAGCCTGTTCCAGCCTTTTGCATTGAGTTAAAATATCCTGAGATGTATAACCTTTTCGCATAAATGCTAATGCATTATCATCTCCTGTTTCTACACCGATGGTCAGCCCGTTGTAACCTGCATTTCGAAGTAGAATCAGATCATCGTCGGTTTTGTTTACAGAATCCGTAATGCGGGCAAAACAGCCGATGGAATTAACAGATGGTAGATATTTTTTAATTAGCGCTGAGATTTCAAGCAGTTTCTCTGTTTTTAAAATAAATGGATTTGCTCCGGTTAAAAAAACACGTCGAATCGGCTCAGGGGTGTCCTTCCCTTGAAGGCGTGTTAACATCTTTGAATAGGGATTTGTTCGCAGGGTTTGTACTTCCAGTAAATCATTCTCGATGTCTTTCATGGGAGTCATCCTGAATTTGAATGGCAGGTCACTGTACAGCGTACAGAATTTGCACTTATGGTGGGTGCAACCTGCAGTAACTTCTAAAAGTAGTGAGTCTGCTTCATATGGCGGACGCCAAATCGTTCCTGTGTAATGCATAATGATCACCTCATATTAAAAAATTTGTGTGCAGGCAACGAGGCAAACCTGCACATATCTGTCTCGTTGTCATCATTATAGCAAAACACAATAAAAATAAAAGTACTGTACTTTTTTGAAGTACCTTTTAATTTGGCGCAAAATAGAGTATGATGATTAGCAAGGGAGATGAAATAGATGAGAAAAACAGAATCTGCGGTTAGCCGCTGTAAAACAATTTCTACTATGCAGAAGCTATTGGGTGGAAAATATAAGATTGAGCTTCTCTGGTATATCGGAAAATGTGATGTCAGACGATTCGGACAGCTTCGTCGCCAAATCGGAGAAATTACAGAAAGCTCCCTGACGAAACAGCTCAGAGAACTGGAGAACGACGGATTCATCAATCGTCACGACTATTGTGAGATTCCTCCAAGAGTAGAATACACTTTGACAGAACTTGGAGAGAGCTTTTTATCGGTTCTCGATTGCATGAAAGCATGGGGCGATAAGAACTTGACTGAATGAGAAAACAAAAATAGCTTGCAAATTGTTCTTGAACTGAACACAAAATGAACAGGACGCAATGGCTACGAATGGCCGATGCGTCCTATTATTTTGCTTGAACTACATAAGGGTGTGGCATCGTTGCAGTTTGTCACTTCTCAATGTACAATATGGTCAAAAGAAAGGGGTTGTTCCTATGAAGATGATTTTGAAGATATTGGCACTGCCGGTGCTGTTCGTTGTAAAAGTGATTTGCGTTCTTG
>JAUNTC010000008.1:0-36676 GCA_030538915.1 Lachnospiraceae bacterium
AACTGCAAAAAAAGTAAACCTCTATAACGGTAGTAAAGTCGCATGTAAAGTTCCGGCAGGAAAGAAAGTAGTTTTGAAAAAGCTTACACTCTCTAACGGAAAGATTTATCTTGAGTTCCAGTATGGAAAGAAGGCTGGCTGGATGAGTGTAAATAATGAAAATTATAATTACAGATCACCTTATTTCAAATCCGTTTCCAATCGATTAGTTGGATAGAGCCGGTGACTGTATCAGGATTCATTTATAATCCAGGCTTCGTGTATCTGGTCGTGAAAGTAATCGAAAAAATGCATATGAAGCACATTTGGATCGCTGTGAGAAGGCAGCAGTAAGGGCAAATATATGAAGTACAATGATGCCGCCGATTTATCGGATCATATCCATGAGCGGTGTATTGTTTGCATTGGAGGAAATGTCACAGTACAAGAGAGAAACAGTAAAAGGGAATACGAGAAAAGAAAATGCGCTTGTTACACTCGATTATGTTACATTTGGATATGATGAACATGTAGTGCTTGATGATGTCAGTTTTCAAGTAGAAGAAGGAGAATAACAAATGAACAGGTGATCGCAATCTCTCGTAGAGTGTCTTCCGCGGCTGGGCGCAGGATAGAAATATCAAACTAGAAATGTGACAATATCACAGAAGAGAAAAAGTAAATCTGATATAGTGTAGTCAGAAAAGAGAAAGGAGGACAAATAAATGTCAGCAATGAATTTGGATAAAAATAATTTTCAAAATGAGGTAATGGAATCTAATAAACCGGTATTAGTAGACTTCTGGGCATCCTGGTGTATGCCGTGCCGAATGGTTGGACCGGTAGTGGAAGAAATTGCGAATGAACGCTCTGATATTAAAGTGGCGAAGGTCAATGTAGACGAACAGCCGGAGCTTGCAAGAGAATTTAAGGTGATGAGCATCCCGACACTGCTCGTTATCAAAGATGGAAAAATCGTAAACCGCTCCGTAGGAGCAAAATCAAAAGAAGAAATTCTGGAGATGATGTCCTAAACGAAAATGCAATGAAGAAAATGGATAGCTGATAATTCAGACTGCATACAGAAAATACCCTCATCTGTATGCAGTCTTTTGCTATTTATCTTGAAGAGAAATCAATTTTTCCTTATGCAAAATAGTGATCGTGCCGCGGGATAGTTTTACTATCCCTTCATTTTGAAGATAGCGAAGCATTCTTGTGATAACTTCCCGATGCGTACCGAGATGATTAGCAATCACTTCGTGAGTGATCTTCAGCTCGTTCGTATCTTCAATGGAAGATTCGTCTAAGAGAAATCCAGCAAGTCTCGCATCCATATTTTTCCACATGATCTGTTCGATAAGCCACATCACATCGGAAAAACGGGAAGCCATCAGTTCATTCGTATAATTGGCCAGAGGTGCAGAGTCCTCCATGATACTTTTATAGACATCCGGAGGGATGATCCAAAGTGTTGTGTCTTTTTCGGCTTCGATGGTTACTTCGAATTGGATGGAGTGAAGCATGCAGGGGGCGGAAAAGAGGCAGATATCCCGGTCAAACAGTCGATAGAGTGTGACCTGTCGCCCTTCTTCGGAATTAATATATGCGCGAAGCTGGCCGGAGTTTATAAGAAGAAGACCAGTACAGTCCGCGTCCCCATTGTGGATGATTGTCCCCTTTGGAAAATGTTTTTCAATCCTTGTATGATTGATTCGTTCCTGTTGTGCTTTCGTTAATTTGTCCCATACCGGGAAAACGCTTTCAAAGTTCATGTGTACACCTCCAATTCGCATTCTAACGTCATTATAGATTCGAAACGGGCATATGTCAAATATATTATTGACATATGCCCATAATAGCGCTATTATGAAGAAAAGCAAGAAAGGAGCAGTTTATGCCAAGACCAGTCAAATGCAGAAAAGTATATCATTACCCGGATGTTTTGGAATTTCTTCCGGCAGATAATAACGAGAAGCTGCCAGTCGTTCTGACAGTTGATGAGTACGAGACGATCCGTCTTGTGGATAAGGAAGGATACAGTCAGGAACAGTGCGCAGCATCTATGCAGATTGCAAGGACGACAGTTCAGCGGATCTATGAAAGTGCCAGGAAGAAGATCGCGGATGCATTGATTGACGGCCATCCACTTCGGATTGAAGGCGGCGATTATAAAATATGTGATGGTCAGAGCAGCAACTGTGCCTTTGGCGGATGTTACAAGCAGGAGCTTTATCAAAAATATGCAGTAGAAAAAGGAGAAGGTATAATGAGAATAGCAGTAACATATGAGAATGGACAGATTTTTCAGCACTTTGGTCACACAGAGACATTTAAAATCTATGATGTAGAGGAAGGAAAAGTTGTACATTCAGAAGTTGTAGATACGAATGGAAGCGGACACGGAGCATTGGCAGGCGTTCTTAACGCATTGAATGCAGATGTATTGATCTGTGGCGGAATCGGAGGCGGCGCACAGATGGCGTTAGCGGCAGCAGGTATCAAGCTGTTCGGAGGTGTTTCCGGAGATGCAGATAAAGCAGTGGAAGCATTTATCAACGAAACACTGGATTACAATCCGGATGTGAAGTGCTCTCACCACGAGCATAGTCATGGAGAAGGACATACATATGGCGAGCATGGATGCGGAAGCCACGGATGTGGAAGTCATAGCTGCCACTAGAGAATTGCGATAGAAGATGAAAAAGAAGCGGAAGCTTTTGTGATGAATGATCATGAAGCACCGCTTCTTTTTTTTAGAAAAATCCAGTTTTTCTTCAATGTATCACGGCCTATTGACATTGCCAGAACCATGTCATAAACTGTGAAAAGAGACAGAGACGACCGTCTAAAACAGTGCTTTAAGGCACATGAAAATAATTATGAAAAGGAAAAGCAAAATATTATGAGAATACGAAAAAGATTGTTATCGATCCTTCTTGTGATCACATTTATTCTTCCACTTTTATCAGGTTTTGAAGTGGAAGCGAAAACAGCAGCAAAAAAGGTAGACGTTTTATTTACCCACGACACCCATTCCCATTTGAACAGTTTTTCTACACTTGTAAATGGAAAGTCGAAGGAAGTCGGAGGATTCGCAAGGATTAAGACATTGATCGATCAGAAAAAGCAGAAAAATCCGAATACGCTTATTTTAGACGGTGGAGATTTTTCCATGGGAACATTAAGTCAGACTGTATATGAAACGGAAGCGGCGGAACTTCGTATGCTTGGTTATATCGGAACGGATGTGACGACATTTGGTAACCATGAATTTGATTATCGCTCCAAAGGTCTTGCAAATATGCTTAAAACTGCAAAAAAATCCGGTGAGCGCCTGCCGGACCTAGTTGTCTGCAACATTGACTGGTCAAGCATGGAGAAAAAAGGTTTAAATGACGGACAGAAGCAGATAAAAGAAGGCTGTGAAACATACGGTGTGAAAGATTACACTGTCGTAAAGAAAGGCGATGTAAAGATCGCAGTTGTCGGTGTATTTGGAAAAGATGCGCTGGAGTGTGCACCAACTTGTGAATTGAAATTCAAAGACCCGGTAAAGGCAGTAAAGGAAACCGTTGCAACGATCAAGAAAAAGGAAAAGGTAGACATGATCGCCTGCGTATCTCATGGCGGTACATGGGACGATGAGGAAAAATCGGAAGATGAGATCCTTGCAAAAGAAGTACCGGACCTTGATCTTATTATCAGTGGACACACCCATTCCGAACTGAAAAAACCAATCCGGCACGGAAATACGTATATCGTTTCCTGCGGCGAGTATGGAAGAAATTTAGGCTCCCTCTCCATGACACAGAAGGAAGACGGCCGCTGGAGTTTATCTGACTACAAGCTAAATCTCGTTTCTAAAAATATCAAAGCAGATAAGAAGACGCAGAAGCGCATTGATGCGTTGATGGATACAGTGGATAAAAATTATCTTTCTAAATTTGGCTATACGAGAAAAGAAGTTCTGGCACAAAATGATATTAAATTTAACAGCTTGGAAGAGATGGGTACAAAGCACGAGGAATTAAATCTCGGCGATATTATGTCGGATGCATATGTGTATGCGGTGGAACATTCGCCGAAATACAACGGAGATCCGGTAGATGTGGCGGTTGTGCCAAGCGGAACTGTGCGTGATACTTATACAAAAGGTGACATCACAGTGGAAGATGTATTCAATTCATTTTCCCTTGGAATCGGAAAAGACGGCGTAGCCGGCTATCCTTTGATCAGTGCTTATCTAACCGGAAAAGAATTGAAGCTTGCAGCAGAAGTGGATGCCTCCGTTTCGGATTATATGACAACCGCAAGACTTTATTGCAGCGGATTGAATTTCACATACAATCCACATCGGATGATCCTCAATAAAGTAACCGATTGTTATCTTACAAAAGAAAATGATAAGAGAATAGAGATCGAGGATGACAAGCTCTATCATGTTGTGACAGATCTCTACACTGGACAGATGTTAGGTTCGGTAATGAAAATGTCCTACGGACTTTTGTCTCTGGAGCCGAAGGACAAGAGTGGAAAGCCGATTAAGAATTTAGAAGATGAGGCAATCTTAGAAGGCAACAAAGAGCTGAAAGCGTGGGATGCCATCGCAAGATATATGCAATCCTTTGAAGATACAGACGGAGATGGCATTGCAAATGTACCACAGTACTATGCGACGACACATGGACGCAAAGTTGTAGACAACAGTAAAAATGTGATCAACCTTGTAAAACATCCGAATAAATACTCAGCGATGATAGTTGGAATCGTTCTGATCATCATATTGCTTCTTGTTTTATTGGTTGTACTTGTACGCAAACTGGTGAGAAAAATAAGACGTAGAGAGAAAAAAGAAAAGTCGGTTAAATAACGTATCAAAAAAAGAGGCTGCGACTCATGAAAATGAGCCGCAGCTTTTATAATAGTTTTAATAAATTATTTCTGGATATATTTCTTTAACAGTACGAATGTACTCTTAACTCCATCCATGTGAGATCTCTCATAATTGTGAGAAGCATATACTCCAGGTCCTACGAGTCCGTGACGGATATCGAATCCTGCACGAAGTGTAGCTTCTACGTCAGATCCATAGTGTGGATATACGTCGATTGCGTATCCAACACCTTCTTCTTTAGCAATCTCAGCAAGTGCAGATGTTACATCATAGTTGTAAGGGCCACCAGAGTCTTTTGCACAGATAGATACCATACGCTCTGTACATCCAAGGTCAGATCCTACACATCCCATATCAACAGAGATCATCTCTTTTGTATCTGCAGCTACAACGCTTCCGCCGTGTCCAACTTCTTCGTATACTGTGAAGAGAAGAGATACTTTACGAGAAAGTTTCAGAGACTCTTCTTTTACACATTTAGCAAGTCCGAGAAGGATAGAAGCAGAAAGCTTGTCATCTAAGAAACGGCTCTTGATGTATCCGCTTGGTGTGATCACTGTACGTGGATCCATAGCGATGATGTCTCCAGGCTGGATTCCAAGTGCAAGTGTTTCATCTTTTGTAGATACGTTTTCATCAAGAAGGATTTCCATGTTCTCTTCTTTTCTCTCAACTGGAGAGTCAGCAACGTGAGCAGATGGCTCGTTGTTAAGTACAACACCTGTGTACACGCGTCCGTCACGTGTGTGGATTGTACAGTTCTCGCCGTCAGCTGTTGGCCACTGATGTCCGCCAAGTGTTGTTGGGCGAAGTCTTCCGTTGTCTTTTACGGAGCGAACCATTGCTCCTAAAGTATCAACGTGAGCGGCAAGTACGAGTGGATTCCCCTCTCCACCGATTGTTACGAATACGTTACCTTTGTTAGAAAGCTCTGGCTCGAATCCCATATCTTCTAAAGTTTTCATAAGGTAAGCTGCTACTTCCTTAGTGAAACCAGATGGGCTTGGAATTGATGTTAAAGCCTTAAGCTCTTCTCCAATAAAGTCAAGATAATTTTGCATTTTTTTATCCCCCAATGCTATAAAATTTTTTATAACTATAGTCTAATTCATTTTCTCACAAATAGCAATGTATAATCTGAATATTTTTTGAATGACAAAAAATAGACACAATATATAGATTCCCAAACACAATATATAGAAAAAATCGATAGGAAGCAGGAGAGAATTTCCGTTGTCAGAACGAAATGTTAGTGCTATGATAAGGAAGTTAAAACATTTTCAGGAAAGATGAGGAATGAAAACGTGACTTATAAAGAAGCAAGGGTATATCTGGACGAGATGTCCAGGTACGGAAGTGTACTTGGCTTAGATACGATTCGAGGACTGCTTGAAGAACTTGGAAATCCACAGGAGGATTTAAAGTTTGTGCATATTGCCGGGACGAATGGAAAAGGATCTGTGCTTGCGTATACTTCAACTATTTTAAGCAAAGCCGGGTACCGGATCGGGCGATATGTTTCACCGACAGTGCTTTCTTATCGTGAGAAGATTCAGGTGGATGGAGAGTGGATCTCTGAGACTGAATTGACAAAGTTAACGGAAGAGATACAAGAAGCGATTGCCAGATTAGAAACAGCCGGTGCACCGATACCAACGCTGTTCGAAGTAGAGACGGCAATGGCTTTTTTACATTTTAAGAATAAAAAGTGTGATCTGGTCATATTAGAATCCGGACTGGGAGGAAGGCTGGACGCAACAAATGTAATTAAGAATACAGTAGTGGCGGCATTTGCGACGGTCAGCATGGACCACATCGGCGTACTTGGCAATACGATCGAGGAGATCGCAGCAGACAAGTGTGAGATCATTAAGCCGGGATGCAAAGTTGTGTCGGCAAAGCAGCGAGAGGAAGTCCGCAAGGTGCTGGAAGAGAAGGCAGTCAGAACGGGCTGTTCATATAAAGAGGCGAGGCCGGAAAATCTTACAGTACTTGGTGAGTCCTATAAAGGGATGAAAATTTCAACTGAAGCGTTTGGAACACTGCAAAGTACACTGACGGGGGCTTATCAGGTGGAAAATCTTGCCACAGCACTGACCGTGATCAAAGCGCTTATAGATGCCGGATATCAGATCCCTGAGGAAGCGGTAAAAGAAGGTGTTGCCAAGACAAGCTGGCCGGGACGATTTACCTGTTTGAAGGAAGAGCCGGTCGTTGTAGTCGACGGTGCGCACAATGAAGATGCGGCGAAGAAGCTGGCCCAGTCGTTAAAACAGTATTTTAAAGATTATAAGATCCATATGGTAATGGGTGTATTTGCAGATAAAGAATATGATAAGCTGACGGCACTTTTATGCCCATTGGCAGAGCGTGTATACACGATCCATCTGCCAAATGGAGAGCGAAGCTTATCTGCCGGGGTACTTGCCGAGGAAGCGAAGAAGCATTGTGACAATGTAAAAGCATATGAAGGTGCAGATGCACATACGGATCTTGCAAAGGCATTGAAAGCAGCATATGCGAATGCCCGGGAAGAGTACATGGAAGGCGAAAAAAGCGCAGTTATTGCATGCGGATCGTTATCCTATCTGGGTGATGCGATCGGGATTGTAGAATCCTTTTAAAAATAAGTTTAATGCGCTAAAGTGAAAAAGCTAATATGAGGTTTTGATATAGAGAAAGAGGTTGAAGAAAGATGATAGACCACGAAAAGATTGAACAGGCAGTTCGGTTGCTTTTAGAAGGTATGGGAGAAGATGTGACAAGAGAAGGTCTCATTGATACACCAGATCGAATTGCAAGAATGTATGAAGAATTATATGGTGGAATGGATGAGGATGCAGGGACACACCTGTCTAAGACATTTACGGTAGAGAGCAGTGAGATGGTAATTGAAAAAGACATTACTTTCTATTCTACCTGCGAACATCATTTGCTGCCATTTTATGGAAAGGCACATATTGCCTACATTCCGGATGGAAAGGTTGTAGGGCTCAGTAAGCTTGCAAGAACAGTGGAAGTGTTTGCAAGACGCCTGCAGCTGCAGGAGCAGCTTACCGGGCAGATCGCAGATGCGCTTATGGAGCATATGCGTCCGAAGGGTGCTATGGTTATGATAGAAGCAGAGCATATGTGTATGACAATGCGTGGAATTAAGAAGCCGGGAAGCCAGACGGTGACGATTGCAAGAAGAGGTGTCTTTGAGACAGATCCGGCGATGGAAGAGCGTTTCTTCCGTATGCTTGGAAGATAAGAGGATCAGATCAATGATGGAACGATTGAATGCGATCATCCGCCATCCACTCTATATTCAATATTATGAAGATCTCAAAGAGGCAGAGCGGACAAGGATATTCTGCTGTCATCAGATGGAGCATCTTCTCGATGTGGCGCGAATCGCATATATCCGTAATCTGGAAGAAGATTTAAAAATCGACAAGGAGATTGTCTATACGGCTGCAATCTTACATGACATTGGGAAAAGTCTGCAATATCGAGAGCACATCCCACATGAGATCGCGGGAGCGAAGATTGCAGAAGAGATAATAGATACATTGCCGGAAGGACTTCGTTATACAGCAGAGGAAAAAGAAGAAATCTTAACTGCGATCCGCGGGCATAGAAGAGAGCGGGAGAATATGACGACGCTGGAACGACTGCTCTATGAGTGTGATAAAAAGTCGAGAAACTGCTTCGCATGTCCGGCGGAAAAAGAATGTAATTGGGGAAATGAAAAGAAAAACAGGGAGATAGAATTATGATCATCGGAAAGAAAGAATTTGATATAAAAAATGATACTTACGTAATGGGGATTTTAAATGTGACACCGGATTCATTTTCGGATGGAGGACGTTTTAATGGTATGGACGTTGCCCTTGCACATGCAAAACAGATGGTAGAGGAAGGTGCCACGATCATCGATGTGGGTGGCGAATCTACAAGACCGGGACACATACAGATCACAGAGGATGAAGAGATTGAGCGCGTAACTCCGATCATCGAGCGATTGAAAGCAGAGTTCGATGTGCCGGTTTCCATTGATACATATAAGAGTCGTGTGGCAGAGGCTGCACTGAAGGCAGGAGCAGATCTTGTAAATGATATATGGGGGCTTAAGTACGACCCGAAGATGGCGGAGCTTATCGCAAGATATGATGTGCCATGCTGCCTGATGCACAACAGAGAAAAAGCAGAGTACAACGATTTCCTCAAAGATTTCATGACAGATATGGAAGCGTGCGTAGCACTTGCAAAAAAAGCAGGGATCAAGGACGACAAGATCATATTAGATCCAGGCGTAGGTTTCGGAAAGACTTACGAGATGAACTTAGAGATCATCGATAAGATGGAGTGCCTTCATAAGCTCGGATATCCGATTCTTCTTGGCACATCCAGAAAGTCTGTTATCGGACTGACATTAGACCTTCCGGTAGAGCAGCGAGAAGAGGGAACACTTGTGACAACCGTATACGGAGTACAGAAAAAATGTGCTTTCGTACGTGTACATGATGTGGAGAAGAATATGCGCGCGATTCGCATGACACAGGCGATCATGCGCGGACATGAGGTATAAGAATGTTAGATCAGATCAGAATTGAAGATCTGGAAGTATTTGCCAATCACGGCGTATTTCCGGAAGAAAATAAATTAGGCCAGAAATTTCTCGTATCCGCAGTCCTTTATGTAGATACGAGAAAGGCAGGAAAGACCGATGACCTTACAGCATCAATCCATTACGGTGAGGTCAGTGCATTTATCACCGAATATATGAAAGCACATACATATATGCTCATTGAGCGTGTGGCGGAAACATTGGCAGAAGAGCTGCTTATGCATACACCCAGGCTTGAAAAAATCGACTTAGAGATCAAAAAGCCGTGGGCGCCGGTCGGACTTCCACTTAAGACAGTCAGCGTGAAGATCGAAAGATCATGGCACACCGCATACATTGCTCTTGGATCCAATATAGGTGACAGTGAGACATTTTTGAACGAAGCAGTCGAGAAGATGAAAAGAATTCCGACCTGTGAAGTGGAAAGAGTGTCTTCTTATCTTGTGACAGCACCATACGGAGTGACAGATCAGCCGGATTTTCTGAATGCATGTTTAAAGCTTCACACACTTTTGTATCCGATGGAGCTTTTAGGAGAATTGAATCGTATCGAAAAAGAAGCCGGAAGAGAGCGAAAGATCCATTGGGGACCAAGAACGCTGGATCTTGATATTCTGCTTTATGATGATCTTGTCATGGAGGAGGAAGATCTCTGTATTCCGCATGTTGAGATGCACAAGAGAAGCTTTGTATTACAGCCTTTAGAGGAGATCGCGCCGTACAAACGCCATCCGGTCTATGGAAAAACAGTAAGAGAAATGTTGCAAGATCTCTTATCAGAAAATTAAATGAATATATAGAAAAATATAATAAATGCACAAAAATTTGATAAAAAAATAACTTGTTTTGTAAGCATTGACGGAATACGAGCAATTGTGTATACTAAGGTCAATCAAAAAAGTCGGTTGAGGAATTCGTGAGATACTGCAAGGATAGCGCGGGAACAGTCATATTATCCGATGCAGAGCCGAAGGGGTAGGCAGAAACTCTCAGGTAAAAGGAATGGATTCGGACGACACTCTGGAGAACAATGCGAATTGTACCGAAGAAGTAAAGCTTATATTGCATAATGTAGGGAATCTTTCAGGTAAAAGGACAGAGGCAGACAAAAGATCTTTAGATTATGGAAAAGAAAGGTTTTTTGCCTGTTTTTTTATTGGGAAAACAGGCGTATCGAAGGAGGACAAAACATGAACAGAATTGAAGATGTAACCAATTATATCAAAGAGTATGATGAAGAAGTTGGAAAAGCACTTGAGCTTGAGCTTGGAAGACAGAGAAGAAATCTCGAGCTTATCGCTTCAGAGAACATCGTAAGCCCAGAAGTTATGCTTGCTATGGGAACAGTTCCAACTAACAAATATGCAGAAGGATATCCAGCAAAACGTTACTACGGCGGATGTGAAGAAGTAGACGTGATCGAGAACATTGCAATTGAGCGTGCAAAAAAACTTTTCGGAGCTGAGCATGCATGTGTACAGCCACACTGTGGAGCAAATGCAAACATCGCTGTTTACCAGGCATTCTTAAAACCAGGTGATACAGTTATGGGTCTGAACCTTGCACACGGTGGACACTTAACACACGGTTCACCGGTTAACGTATCTGGATTATTATACAACTTCGTACCTTACAACGTAAATGATGAAGGTGTTTTAGATTACGAAGAGATCCGTAAGATTGCACACGAGTGCAAACCAAAAATGATCGTAGCAGGAGCTTCTGCTTATCCAAGAGCAATCAAATTCGATGTATTTGCTGACATTGCAAAAGAAGTTGATGCAATTCTTATGGTAGACATGGCTCACATCGCTGGTTTAGTTGCAGCTGGTCTTCACCAGAATCCAGTTCCGTATGCAGACGTTGTAACAACAACAACACATAAAACACTGCGCGGACCAAGAGGTGGAATGATTCTTTGCAAAGAAGAGCACGCAAAAGCAATCAACAAAGCAATCTTCCCAGGAACACAGGGTGGACCGCTTGAGCACATCATTGCTGCAAAAGCTGTATGTTTCGGAGAGGCTTTAAAACCAGAATTCAAAGAATATCAGCAGCAGGTACTCAACAATGCAAAAGCACTTGCAGAGGCTATGGTAGCAGAAGGCTTCAACCTTGTAAGTGGTGGAACAGACAACCACTTAATGTTAGTAGACCTTCAGAATATGAACATCACAGGAAAAGAGTTACAAAACCGTCTTGATGAAGTTTATATCACAGTTAACAAAAATGCAGTACCAAACGATCCTGCAAGTCCATTCGTAACAAGCGGAATCCGTATCGGAACACCTGCAGTTACAACACGTGGATTAAAAGAAGAAGATATGAAGACAATCGCTAAACTGATCAAGATGACAGTTACAGACTTCGATACAAAAGCAGATGAGATCCGTGAAGAAGTAAATAAGATCTGCGCAAAATATCCACTGTACGAATAAGAAAAAAGATTAGACAATCCCCAGTCTGATCTATCATGACAAGTTCCATAAATGAATAAAAAAAACCTTACTCAATTTGGAAGTACCCGGTGCATTAGAAAATGTGCCGGGTTTTCCTATTATAGATATAATCTATAATAGATAAAATCAATTAGACGGAAGTACTACTTTTCACCTATAATTTACTAAGGTATAGAAAATACTATGTATTGAGAACGAATATTTACGGTAATTCAGAGGAGAAAGCAATTGGCAGATATGGAAGAGAATAAAAATATGACAGGTGAAAAAGAAAGGTGGGTCATCAAAGCGGCCTATCCGAATAGTGAAGTCGGAAAAAAGTATTCTGATTACGCATATGCCAGAACTCTGAAGAAATATTTGGAGAAAGCAGGCAAGCATGTTATTGTACAGGCATATGAAGAATGGGAAGATGAGGTGCCGGCAGACGTAGTTGTAGTGCTTCGCGGTCATAGAGTGTATGTGCCAGACCGCAGTAAAAAGGACTGCATTTATATGATGTGGGTTTTAAGTCATCCGGATAAGATTACAGCGGATGAGTACAATTCCTATGATCTGATCTGTATGGGGTCTATTAAGGAAAGTTTTATTGCTGCTTTGAAGGAGAATGTCTATGTGCCAATCAAGACGTTACTGATGTGTGTAGATTCAGAGATTTTCTATCCGGGAGAGGATCCGTATGGAGAAAAAGAATATGACTGGATTTTTGTCGGCAATTCCAAATCAATCAATCGAAAAAGTGTGATATGGGCGGTGAATAATGACGTACCACTGAAAATTTGGGGACGTGACTGGGAGAAGATTGATCCGAAGATCATGCAGCATGTAGTTGCTGATCACATTGCAAACGATGATCTGCCGAAGTTATATAGAAATGCCAGAATCACGGTTGATGATCATTTTGAGGATATGGCAGAGAATGGATTTATCAATACAAGAATTTTAGAAGCACTCTGTTGTGGGTTGCCGGTTATTTCGGATTATTCTGAAGTAATGCCACAGATGTTTGGCGATGCCATTTTGTATTATACAGACGAGCAAAGCTTTGTGGAGCAGATACAATATGCAAAAGAGCATTATGATATAGTGAAGAAGAAAGCGATGGACATTTCTGAACATATAAGGAATGAGTATTCCTTTATGTCCGGTGTTACGAAGCTGGATCTGTTTGCAAAAAGACTGAGAGAAGAACAGCAAAATACAGTACGCTATTTTAATGGAGAGATAGAGGAGAAGGAAAAATGTAGCGAACGAGTGCTTGCTCTTGGCAAAGCATTCGAAACATATATAAAGGAAACAAAGCCTGAAAAGATAAAAATTGATCAGGAAGAACTGGTGAATTTCAGAGAGAAGTATAAGCATTTGCCTTATATGGAGCGACAGGCGTTAGCTTGTCTTCCGGATGAATTAAAACATTCCTTCTATTATTATGTGAAGTGGCCGGCAGAGTGCGAGATGTTCAGACGACAGACAGATGATCTGAGCAGGAAAACGAAAGCACTTGAGAAAGAACGAAGAGAGAAGAGCGATCAGATCATTGCAGTCTACGAAGAACGAAGACAGATGAAAGAGAAGCTGCAACGCATCTATAATGAAAAGTCAGAACTCAACCGCAAGCTGCAAAAGACATATGACGAAAAATCCGAGATCAATCGCAAACTGCAGATTACATATGGCGAGAAAGCAGAGCGCGGAGTGGAAATCAAGAAGCTTAATAAGCAGATTGAGGACATCAAAAACTCAAGAACTTATCGTCTCGCGAGATTATTTGGTGCGCCGGTTCGATTTCTACGAAAATTAACAGGAAAGAAAAAGGGATAACTATGAATACAAAAATATCAGTCATTATTCCTGTATATAACGGTGAAGCTCAATTAAACAGATGTCTGGACAGTGTGTTGGGGCAGACACTTGCAGAAATCGAGGTTCTCTGTGTGGACGATGGATCTACGGATCAATCCTTACATATTTTAAAGGCATATGCGGAGAAAGATGCGAGAGTCCATGTGATTGAACAGGAAAATTCTGGCGCAGGCGTTGCCAGAAACAATGCATTGACAAATGCTTCCGGGATGTTTGTCGCATTTATGGACAGCGATGATAAGTACCCGGATCCTACAGTGCTGGAAAAGTTGTATGAAGCGGCTGTAACGCATGATACAAAGATTGCCGGTGGATATTGTAATATTATAAGAGCAGACTACGAAGGACCCAAAACAGAAGACCCGATTGTAGAAATCTGTATGGAAAATCCAGAAGGGGCATTTGTAAATTATAAAGATTTTCAATATGATTTCAATTATCAAGGTTACATTTATGATCGAAAGTTTCTTGCAGAAAATGATATAAAATTCCCACCATACCGACGTTTTCAGGATCCACCATTCTTTGTGAAAGCAATGATTTGCGCAAAACGTTTTTTCGCGATCCCAGTCTGCACATATTGTTATTATTATACGCATCAAGTATTTACGTGGAATGCGGAGAAGATCAACGATATGGTATGCGGGCACATTGATAATTTGATTTTATCAAAAGAACATGGACAGGAGCTTCTTCATAAGAATACCGTTGCCCATTTGGAATACAGGTATAAAGATCTTATCGCAGACCAGCTGAATATGGATAATTTGCGTTTGTATGCGCTCTGTGCTCACGCAAATAGTGTGACAGATTTTGATCTTGTCGAGAAGGCAACGAAGCGAAAAAGGAGAGTGAAAAGGCTTCATATTATGGAGGCGCTGGATGATCGCCTTGCAAAGCTTCTGCTTTTGGCAAATCCAGAAAAACCACCGGAAGATCGGCTGGAAGATATGATGTTTGGTATTATCAAAGCCTATGAGACAATTGGTGAGACAGACGAACTTCCACTTGTAGAGAATCTTATTGGACTGCTTGGAAGGCTGCTTATGGAAAACCGTTCTTATGAGGTGCGCAGATGTGTATATGAGTTCCAAAAGAAAGCGCTTTATAACTGGCTTATCAATAAAGCGATGGAGATTTCAGAGAAAGAGTTTACTTTTTCGTGTGCTTTGCAAAAATTAAACAGTCTCCCGGGGGCAGTTGCATTTACAGAAAAATTGAAAGAAAGCAGACAGGATAGAGAATGTGACTGCATCTATCGTACGGATTTGGATTTTGATCCTCTCATTTCCGTGATTATTCCGGTTTATAACGTGGAAGCCTATTTAAGAGAATGTCTGGATAGTGTTGTGAATCAGACTTTAAAAAAAACAGAGATTATCTGTGTGGATGATGGATCTACCGACAAGAGTTTTGAAATATTGATGGAATATGCGAAAAAGTATGAGAACATTACTGTTTTACAGCAGAAAAACGCAGGTTTATCGGTAGCGCGAAACAGTGGAATGAGTTATGCAAATGGAAGGTATATTCATTTCCTGGACAGTGATGACAGTGTGAAGACAGATGCCTATGAAAAACTGATAACTTACGCAGATACAAATAATCTGGATGTCATATTCTTTGATGGACAGAGCTTTTATGAGACGAAGGAGTTGCAGAGAGAATATCCGTGGTATAAAAACGGATATACGACAAAGACAGCAGATTGTTCGTTTTATGAAAAAGGCGAAATATATTTTGAAAAAGCAGTGTATAGCGATAATTTCAAGATGCATGCAGGAATGTATATGGCAAAAAGAGCATTTGTAGAGAAAGAGAAGCTAAGTTTTATTCCGGGCATACTGCATGAGGATAATTATTATACCGTTAAAATGACGTTGCTGGCGGGAAGAACAGGCTTTTATAAGGAAGCTTTTTATAACCGCCGTGTGCGGAGAGGGTCATTGACAATCGTTCCATTGGATTTTCGACATGTCTATGGATATTTTATTACATATATAAAGTTGTATGAATTTCTGTTTGATAAAAACTATGAGGAGAGAGTAAATGAGGCGGTGTGGCTGAAACTAAGGCAGATCGCGCACAATGGAATGGCATCTTATACAAAGATTGAAGACGTCAGCCAGCAGTATTATTATCTTGCATTGCCGACGAGAGAGATGATTATGTTCCAGTCTCTTTTTGTAGATAATCGACTCCAGCTATTGGATGTAAAAGAGACGCTGAAAGAGACGAAAGTCATTTTACAACGAACTTACGATGAAAAATTTGACCGTGGAGTGGAGATCAAACAGTTAAAGAAAGAACTGGAAAATTCCAAAAAAGAACTATCAGGTGTAAGAAATTCGAAGACATATCGCATTGCCAGAGCAATTGGATTCCCGATTCGGGTCGCACGGAAACTATTCAGAAAACGAAAATAAACTTTAGGAGAAGCAGTATGAAAAAAGTAACGGTGATCATTCCCGTTTATAATGTAGAAGAATATCTGGAAGAATGTATGGAGAGTGTGATCCATCAGACACTGAAAGAGTTGGAGATTCTTTGTGTGAATGACGGATCAACGGATCACTCTCTGCAGATTTTAGAACAATATGCAAAAAAAGATGACAGGATCCGTATCATTTCACAGGAAAATAGCGGATATGGGAAGGCGATGAACCGTGGACTGGATGCGGCGACCGGAGAATATATCGGCATTGTGGAGCCGGATGATTATGTGCCATTGAATATGTATGAAGATCTGTATAGAAAAGCAGAAGAAGAGAAACTGGATTTTGTAAAGGCAGATTTTTACCGGTTTACGACAGAGAAAAATGGCAATAAAAATTTATATTACAATCATTTGAGTGTGAATCCGGAAGATTATGATCATGTATTTAATCCGAGTGAGACGCCGGAGGCAATTCGGTTTATCATGAATACATGGAGCGGCATTTACAGAAGAGAATTTCTGGAACAGCATAAGATCCGGCATCACGAGACGCCGGGAGCTTCTTTTCAGGATAATGGATTCTGGTTTCAGACGTTCATTTATGCGAAACGGGCGATGATCCTTGATACGCCTTACTATATGAACCGCCGGGATAATCCGAATTCATCGGTAAATAATCGCGAAAAAGTATATTGCATCAATCAGGAATACGACTATATTAAAGATATTTTAATGCAGGATGAAGTGCTGTGGAAGCGGTTTCGCCATGTATACTGGTTTAAGAAATATCATAATTATCTTGGAACGCTTTGGAGGATCGCAGAAGAATATCGCTATGAATATCTGATGCGGTTCAGTGAGGAGTTAAAAAGAGGGATTGCATTGGGAGATGTGCTTCCGGATACATTTACAGATAAGACATGGAATAACATTGAGCGTATAGTGAAAGATCCGGAACATTACTATAAGATGTGTGTATATCCAAGGACAATCAATCAGCAGGTGTTCAGGCAGATTACAAAGCTGGAAGAAGAAAATCAAAAACTCCGTCAGGAGATTAAGAAGATACGAAGTTCTAAAACATTTCGCCTTGGAAAATTTCTTTTGGGAGGCCCGAGTGAGTTGAAGAAGAAGCTGCACGGAGGAAAATAAGATGTGTAAAGTATCAGTGATCATTCCGGTCTATAATGGAGAAAGTTATCTGAAACAATGTCTGGACAGCATTATCGGACAGACATTGAAAGAGATTGAGATTATATGTGTGAATGACGGTTCAACAGACCGGACAGAACAAATCCTTGAAAAATATGCCGGTGAAAATAAACATATTCATATTATTAATCAGGAAAACGGCGGAGCAGGCGCCGCAAGAAATGCAGGGCTTCGCATCGCAAAAGGAGAATATTTATCTATTCTGGATGGAGATGATTTCTTCGAACCTGACATGCTGGAAAAAGCATACAAAAAGGCGAAGGAAAGTCAGGCAGAGCTTCTCGTATTTGGCTCGGATCAGTACTATGAATCCGACAGACAGTATAAAGAGGTGTCCTGGACAATCAGAAGGAATGCACTTCCTCCATATCGTCCGATGAACTATCGCACCTTTACCGATAATGTATTCAAAGTGTTCGTAGGATGGACGTGGGATAAACTTTTTCTTCGAAGCTTTGTTGAAAGAGAAAAACTTTTCTTTCAGGAGCAACGCACATCTAATGACCTGCTTTTTACATTTCTTGCAGTCGTAACAGCTAAGCGGATTGAAATATTGGACGAAATACTTGTCCATCAGAGAAGAGAAAATAAAAAGTCTCTTTCTAATACAAGAGAACGGTCGTGGACCTGTTTTTACGAGGCATTGCTGGAGCTTCGAGAACAGCTGCAGGAGAGAGGATTCTATTCGGAGATGGAGCAGGATTATATTAACTATGCATTACATTTTTCTTTATGGAACTTAGAGACATTAAAGGGTTCAAAAAAAGAAGAGCTGTATCACATCTTGAAAAAATCATGGTTTCGTGAATTGGGTATTGAAGGGAAACCGGAATCCTACTTTTATATAAAAGGTGAATACCGCAAATATGAAAAGATCAGAAACTTAAGCTGGAGAAAATATGAACGGGAAAATAAAGAATAATAACGACAATCAAATATCTGCACCGGCAGTGTCTGTGATCATTCCATTTTACAACGCTGAAAAATATGTGGAAGAGACGCTTCGAACTGTCATGGATCAGACGTTGAAAGAAATCGAGATTATCTGTATCAGTGACGGATCTGCCGATGGGTCTGAGGAGATTATAAAAAATCAGATGCGTGTCGATCCTCGCGTTCATTTATACACCCAGGAAAAAAGTAATGCCGGTGTAGCAAGAAATACCGGACTTTCCTATGCACATGGAAAATACGTTACATTTTGGGATGCGGATGATCTGTTCTGTGAAAGTGCGTTGGAAGAGCTTTACAAAAAGTCCGAGCAGACGAATGCGGATATATGCGTTTGCGAAGTGAGTGAGCTTCATAAAGACGGAAAGCGTTACGAGACCGGTGGTTATTTGCAGAAAAAGAAAGTGCCGGATAAAGATCCATTTAATAAATTCGATATGCTGGGGGATATCTTCGGGTTTGCCTCCAACATGGTGTGGAATAAACTGTTCCGCCGCGCCTTTCTTGTGGGAAACCATCTGGATTTCCAAAATATTAGGCAGGGAAATGACACTGCATTTGTTATGCGCGCTATGTATAAGGCGGACCGGATCACGACAGTGTGGAAGAATCTAGTATATTACAGAGTCAACAATTCCACCGGGCTTACGAGCCAGTCGTCGGAGACGTGGAAGTGTCCGTATGAATCCTTTCAATATACAAAACAATGTCTGGAAAAGGAAGCAGATTTTCCACTCGTAGAAAAAGGTTTTCAAAATAAAATGTTAAAAGGTCTGTATCGATCACTAAATATGCAGACATCGTTTGTGTCATACGAAGCACTCTATCAGTTTTTGAAGGAGGAAGGCTTCCGGGAAGCGGGCATCTATGACATGCCAAAAGAAAGCATGGAAGAAAGCTGGATGTATACAGATCTGCAAATGATAAAGGAACTGTCGCCGGGGGATTTTCTCTTATATAAAGCGAAGGACAGAATGCTCGAACGGGATCGGTTGAAATTCCGCATCCGCAAGGCGAGAAAAGACTACGCGCTTTTGGTTAGAATGATCGAAAAAGGGAGAAAAATCAAGGCACAACTGAGAAATACGGGAAAAAGGAACAGTGGAAAAGATGAAACGGGTTAATTTATTGATATTGTCAATAAATTAACCTGTTTGTAGATATTAGTGATTAGTCAAAACATGGAAAGTATGATATGTTAAACTGTAGACTACCAGGTCATTCAGGAGGGAAAATATGAGAACAAACAGATGGAAGAAGGCGCTTTCTGTTGCTCTTATCTGCTGTATGCTGGCTGGAACGGGGCAGGGCTTTACTGTTCATGCACAGGAAGAAGCAGCGCAGGAAGAAGCAGTAGTGACGGCTGTTAAAGCTACGCCAGACACGCTTCCGGAGGACGGAGGGACGATCACGGTAAAGGCAACCGGAACCGGTCTCACATCCGAAAACTGGGGAGTAGAAATCAGCGCGACTTTGAAAGATGTAGGAATGTCCGTATCGGATAAGATACAGCCTGCAGTCAAAGAAGTGAAAAAAGACACTGCAATCATCGAAGTTCCGGAGAACCCGATGAAGAATGATATTGAGTTAAAGATCAAAGCAGGTGTCAAAAACGGGGAAACAATTGAGGAACAGGCTGAGACAACAGTCTTACTGGAGAAGAAAACAAGAGATATGGTGGAATTTCCAGTAGAGCAGATCGCACAGACAGGTTCCAATGCGATCACAGCTACCTTCAAGGAAGATATCCAGTTTGGATATGCGGATATGGAGAGAGTTAAGAGCAAAATCTATATTGCAAAAATGCACGGTGCATTTGAGAAGATCCGTACGGTATCCGATGAAGATGAAGTGATCATCGAAGGAAATCAGCTTATCGTTCGCTTCAAAGAAGATTTTCAGAAAAATGAACTTGGAGTGGATTCCGGTCTTTATGTCGGAGCCGGTGCATTAAAAAATGACGACAACAAGTATAACAAAGAAGTTTCATGGTCAATCACTACAAAACCAACGATCAGCCAGATTGATCTCAGTAAAGAGGTTCTTGACTATCAGGGTGGAACAGTAACTGCTACACTCAAAGGTGTACGTGTAGATGAGATTGATATTGAAAAGGATGTAGAAGCGTATTTAACCGGAGCAGGAGAGACAGATGCGGCAGTCGGAACAACGCTTGACGTTGTAAAGACGGAGAATGGTCCGCAGATGACAGTAACTGTGCCGGAGAATACGACAGACAATACAATGGCCTATGCGATCAATGTAAAGTATAAGGGCATGTTAGTATATGAAGGAAACAATGGAAACCCGGCGAAGAAGGCAATCATTTCTGTATTGGCAAAGGGAACAGACCCGGCTAAGCAGACATTGGCAACAATGACGATTACCGGTAATAATAAAGACAACACGGGTGATTCCAATAAAGATATTACAGTAAAAGTATCCCCACAGGTCGGAGAATTAAAAACAGTTCTTCGTCTGTATGGAACAAATCTTGATTCCAAAATAGTAAAAGTTCGTGCCATCGATGAGAATGGAATTATCTTCCCGGTGTACGACATTCCGGAATGAGATGGCACCTTACGATTCGTTGCAATCGCAGGAATGAATAAGAACGGAGCAGTTGGTGATGGAAACAGTCAGCTGATTGAAGTTCTCCCGGCAAGATTCGCCGGAACAAGAACAGACGAACCTAAGAAATTTACAATTCAGGTAGCACTGGATGGAAAACATTTCTTGGAAAGTCCGTCCGTAGTATTAAGAGTAGATAATACCGGAATCAGAGAAGAAACAGAATATGCATTTACAGATAAAGAAGACATTAGAACAGTCACTGTAAATTACAAAGAAGAGGGAACAGGAAAAGTTCTTTCAAAACCGGATAAATATGAGGCTTATGCAATCTCAATGGTACAACAGTTTGACATTGCGCCGAAGAATATTCCGGGATATGAAGTAGTGAAAAACGAAGCGGGAGAACCGGTCATCAGCCCGGCAGTAAAATGGGATAAGGATCTGATCGGGGATGCTGGCCGCAATTACACATACACATATCGCAGATTAAAACCTGCAACTGTAAAAGTGAAAAAAGTAAAAGTTACAGGTTCTTACAAAAAAGTCGCAGCAGGTAAGAAAGTGAAGCTTACCGCAACGGTTTCACCATCCAATGCGACAAACAAAGCAGTCACATGGAAGAGCAGCAATACAAAGGTAGCAACTGTAGATAAATACGGTAATGTGACATTAAAGAAAAAATCAGGTGGCAAGAAAGTTACCATTACAGCTATAGCAAAAGATGGAAGCAAAGTGAAAGGTACTTACACGATCACTTCCATGAAGGGAATCGTTAAGAAAGTAAGCATTTCCAAAGCAACCTCCATCAAAGCAGGAAAGACTTTAAAATTAAAAGTAAAAGTAACTGCAAGCAAAGGTGCAAACAAAACAGTCAGATGGACAAGCAGTAATACAAAATATGCAACTGTCACAGCTTCCGGTAAAGTAACTGCCAAGAAGGCCGGCAAAGGCAAGAAGGTGAAAATCACCGCAGCAGCTACAGATGGAAGTGGAAAGAAGAGTACAGTAACATTGAAAATCAAATAGTACAGTGATCTGGTAGTCACGGAAAAAGCAATCATATTTTATGGGCATATGCCCAACATAATCAGAAACAAAAACAAGAGGTAAAAGTAACGGTATGAACGAAGAGAAGAAACAAGGCAAGCATATAAAACTGATCATATTTATTGGACTCATCCTGGTTATTCTTGTGTTGAATCATATATTTGGCTGGTCTAAGTATATCGGAGATATTAACAATTTAAAGAGGCTCGATGAGATGGTGGAGAACAATCTGCCGGTAGCACTGGCACTTTACATGGGACTTACAATTGTAGGCTGTGTAGTGCTGGCACTTCCGGGAATCACCTTTGCCATTGCTGCCGGTCTTCTCTTCGGGCCGCTGCTTGGAACAATTGCATGTTCGGTGGCGACGACCATCGGTGCAATGCTGGCATTTATCGCAGGAAGATTTTTCCTGAAAGACAGCATTAAGCCGGCTGCTATGAAGAACAAATATTTGAAAAAATGGTTATTTGATGAATCTGGAAATAACGAGATCTTTATTCTTATGATCACAAGACTGGTACCATTGTTCCCATACAATTTACAGAACTTTGCGTATGGAGTAACGGACATCAAATTTGTGACCTATTCCGTATGTTCCCTCCTATTCATGTTGCCGGGAACGGCAATGTATACGGTAGGAACAGCCGGACTTGCAGATAAAGAAAATCGAATTTTATATATTGGAATCGCAATCGTGCTGGCAGTTATTGTAATAGCAATGGGCGCGTTCCTGAAAAAGAAATATGTACAACCGGAAGAAAGTGTGGAGAAAGAGCATGAAGCATAGACGCGCAATAATTGTTTTCACGAGAGTGCCTGTTCCGGGGCAGACAAAGACACGGCTGATGCCGTATTTTACACCGAAGCAGTGTGAGCGACTACATAGCTGTATGTTGCAGGATATAAAAAGTGAATGTGAGAAGGTAGAGGCAGATGTTTTCGTCTGTTATACACCGGAAGATAAAGAAGGAAAAATCCGTACGATTTTTGGAAGACGGGTGCATTATTTCCCACAGCGAGGAGAAGACCTTGGGGTGCGGATGCACGTGGCAATTGAAGAAGTGTTAAAAAGAGGATATACGTCCTGCATTTTATTTGGTACGGATATTCCGGAGCTTCACAGTACCGATATGGACAATGCGTTCCGTGTGCTGGAGACGAAGGATATCGTATTTGGACCGACGAAAGACGGCGGTTACTATCTTGTCGGAATGAAAGCACCGCATAAAGAAGTATTTGAAAAGCAAAGCTATGGGCACGACAGTGTAATGGAAAATACGCTGACAGGATTAAAAAAAGCCGGATTGAGGGTCGGATTTGTGCGCACATTAAGCGATGTGGACCGCAAAGAAGACGTAGTTGCATTCCGTCAGAAGATGCGCAAAAATCCGAAATTGCAAAATACAGAGACCGGTAAATACTTAATGCGCACAGCGAAGATTTCCATTATCATCCCAATTTACAATGAAGAGACGACGATCGTTGCAATGAAGCGACAGATGCAGGGATTGAAGGATAAATGTGAAGTCATATTCGTAGACGGCGGAAGTACGGACCGCACATTGGAATTACTGGGAAATACATTCCCGGTATATCACTGTAGCAAAGGGAAAGCAGCACAGATGAACGAAGGTGCCAGACATAGCCAGGGAGATATTCTATGCTTTCTACATTGTGACAGTGAGATCCCGGTAACATTTATACCGGAGATCCGATACGTTATGAAAGACCATGAGGCGGGATGCTTTGGAATTGCATTTCACTCAAAAAATTTCTTTATGTGGACTTGTCGCGTGATCTCCAATCACCGGATCAAAGACAGAAAAGTTATGTTTGGTGATCAAGGCATTATGGTGACGAGAGAATTGTTTTTTGAAGCCGGCATGTTTGCAGAGCTGCCGATTTTAGAAGACTACCAGTTCTCGTTAACATTAAAAGAAAAAGGCGTTCGATTGGGAATGGCAAGACATAGAATCTATACGTCGGACCGCAGATTTCCGGAAGGAACGATCCCGAAATTAAAGCTTATGTGGCTTATGAACCGGTTGCGTAAGATGTATCGGGACGGCGTGCCGATCGAGAAAATAGCAAGCCTTTATAAGGACGTACGTTAGAGGTAATTACTATGGAAAGTATCAAAGGATTAAAAGAATATATAAGTCTCCCTTTTTATAGAGAGGCACTAGGTCTCCCGGAAGAAGTAAGCGAGACGTATACAATGCTTGCGCAGGGAGAATACAACCGCAATTATACATTTATACACCCGGTGACAGGGAAAAAACTGGTCCTTCGCATTAACTTTGGAAGTCAGATGCATTTAAAAGACCAGATCGAGTACGAATACCGTGCACTCAAGTTTCTGGAAGCTTCCGGGCGCACACCGAAGCCGCTTTTCGTGGACGGAAGCTGTAAGCATTTAGATCAGGGCGTCATGGTAATGGAATTCCTTCCGGGCGAAACACTTGACTATCACAACGGATTGGACGGCGTAGCTGCCTGCCTTGCAGACATTCATAGCGTAAAGCTTGATGAAGAAGAAAAAGCGACATTGATCACACCTGAGAATCCACTGGAAGCGATTCTTGATGAGTGTGAAGAGATGGTGAAAAAATATATGGAATCTCCGCTTGGAGAAGAAAAGAAAAAGGAAAAAATCCGGGAAATGCTTGATACGGGCTGGGAAATTGTAAAGAGCATTCCAAATGAGCCGGTTTACCAGTGTTGCGTCAATACAGAATTGAACAATACGAATTTTCTTGTAGATGAGAATGGATATACTTATCTCGTAGACTGGGAAAAACCGTTATATGCCGATCCGGCACAGGACCTCGGACATTTCCTCGCACCGACAACAACCTTCTGGAAGACAGATGTTCTTTTAGAAAGAGATGAGATGCTGGCATTTCTCGACACATACATCGAGGCAGTGAATGGAAGATTTGACGTAACCGGATTAAAGAAGCGCACAATGCAGTTTACAGGAATTACTTGCCTTAGAGGCATTACGTGGTGCGCCATGGCATGGGTGGAATATAGAGAGCCGGGAAGGACACTGTTCAACCAGTCCACATTTGAGAAGCTGAATGCTTACATGGAAGAAGACTTCTTAGAAAAGATGCATCAGTTTCTGAAAGCTACTTTTTGTATGTAAATAGAATTTACATAAATATATGATACAAAGGATGAGAAACAATCCATAAGTATCGTAAGAACTAAGAAAGGGAGATACAAAATGAAAAAGAAACTTTTATCTGTGTTGCTTGCAGCTACAATGACACTTTCACTTGCAGCATGCGGCAGCAACAGTAACAAAGAATCTTCGGACAAAAAAAGTTCGAAAGTGGAAGAAATGTCATTTGACGAAATGAAGAAAGAAGCCAAAGGCTCAACCGTAACATTTTACGGATGGGGTGGAGATGAAGTCCTGAATAAATGGTTGGACGATGTATTCGCACCGGACATGAAAGAAAAATACGACATTAAGATGGAACGTGTTCCGATGGACATCGACCAGATCTTAAGCCAGTTATCCGGAGAAATGGAAGCAAACAAAAAAGATGGCGACATCGACATGATCTGGATCAACGGTGAGAACTTCAAATCAGCAAAAGAGAAAAACATGCTGTACGGACCATTTACAGACAAGCTTCCAAACTTCTCAAAATATATCGACACGAAGTCTGAAGATGTAAATTATGACTTTGCATATCCGATCAAAGGATACGAAGCACCTTACGGAAAAGCACAGTTTGTATTTATGAAAGATAATGCTGTTGCAAAAGAAACTCCGAAGAATGCAGAAGAGTTTTTAGAATTCTGTAAGAAATACAAAGGAAAAGTAACTTATCCGAAGCTCCCGGATTTCACAGGAAGTGTATTTGTACGTAATATTATTTATGAAACCTGTGGTGGATATGAGCAGTTCATGGATATGAAAGCAGACAAAGCAACTGTGAAAAAAGCAATCCAGCCTGCATTGGATTATCTGAAAGAGTTAAATCCATACTTGTGGAACGGCGGAAAATCATTCCCGGATTCTTCTACAAAATGCGAGAAGATGTACTCTGACGGCGAACTGGTTATGTATATGACATACGGTGCTTATGATGCAGCGGTAGGAATTGACAACGGAACATATCCAAAGACAACTCAGACATTCCAGTTTGACAAAGGAACGATCGGCAATACAAACTTCATGGCTATTGCAGCAAACTCTGCGAACAAAGCCGGAGCAATGGTAGCGATCAATGAGATGATGTCACCGGAGATCCAGGCAAGCCGTTACAAAGAGATGAAAACTCTTCCGGTTGTATCTTATGACAAACTGTCTGATGATCAGAAAAAAGAATTCGACAATGTAGATTTAGGAAAAGGTGTGATTGCTCAGGATGAACTCCTTTCTAAGAGACTTCCGGAGATGCCGGCACAGCTTGTACCAGTTATCGAAGAAATCTGGCAGGAAGAAGTAGTTGGTAAATAATACTTAAGATTTAGTAAGTGTGGAAAAGAAATACATGTGGAAAAAAATCATACCATATGCGTTGTTGGTTCCGCAGATTATACTTGGAATCATATTCATATCAGGACTGACAACCGGAATCACCCAGAGCCTTGGGGTGATTCCGGCTTTTGGTCTCACAGAACCAACATTTAAATATTATAAAGAAATCTTATCCAGACCGGATATTGTAAAGTCGATCACTTACAGTTTGTATATTGCATTTACATCAGCGGCGCTGGCAGTTCTGATCGGAGTCGGAATGTGTGCACTGTTCGTTATGACTACAGATGTAAAAGGAAAAGGAATGCGCCTGATCCAGCTTCCGATCATTGTGCCACACGTAGTCGTTGCGTTGTTCGTAGTGAATATCCTCTCGCAGAATGGCTTGCTTGCCAGATTATTATGCGCATTGGGATTTATCAAAGAACAACAGGACTTTGTACAGCTTTTATATAGCACAAATGGTGTGGGGATCATTATTGCATATTTGTGGAAGGAGATTCCGTTTGTGATATATTTCGTCATTGCATTGATGGCAAATATTAATGGAAGTCTTGGAGAAGCGGCGATTAATCTGGGGGCATCCAGAAGAAAAGCTTTTATGAAAGTTACCCTGCCACTTTGTAGAAGAGCGATTGGCAGCAGCTTCCTGATCATTTTTACATTTGCATTGGGAGCCTATGAACTTCCGCTTTTATTGGGACCGACATCCCCGGAAGCATTACCAATCCTGGCACATACACAGTACATTCATCCGGAACTCGATAATCGTCCGTATGCAATGGCATTAAACGGAATTATCATCCTGATTTCCATGATCTGTGCGATCGCTTATTTTCTGCTGATGCGCAGAAACACAGAGATTTTAAAACGAAGAAAGGCTGAGAAACAGCACAATGATAAAAAGAAACAGTTATTTAAGTAAAATCCTGCTAGGGATATTTATATTTCTCATTCTATTTCCAATGCTGACGATGATCATCTGGGTGTTTACAGAACGATGGGCATGGCCGGATCTTTTGCCACAGGTGTTTTCTACCCGTGCGTTAGATGAAGTATTTGGAAGAAAAGAAGAATTAATACAGTTGTTTGCATCCAGCGTTTTTATTTCTGCTGTTGTAGGTGTGCTGTCGGTGATCATAGGTACAATGACAGCAAGAGCACTTGTACTGTACGATTTTGCAGGAAAAGGCTTCATCTACTTTCTTTCGATGCTGCCGTTCTTAGTGCCCTCTACGGTATTCGCCATGGGAATCCAGGTATCCTTCATACGATGGGGGTTAAGTAATACAGTTACAGGAGTGGTCGTAGCACATACCATCTGTTCGCTTCCGTATGCAGTACATATGATGATTGAAGGGACAGAGGCGGTTGGAAATAAACTGGAAGAGCAGGCAAGAGTGCTTGGTGCAGGGCCTTGGAAGGCATTTTTTAAAGTAACATTTCCAATGCTAATGCCTGTGATGTTAGCTTCTATGAGTATGTCTTATATTGTATCGTTCAGTCAGTATTTTATTACATTGTTGATCGGTGGCGGAAGTGTCAAGACATTTGCGATTGTTATGGTTCCATATCTGCAGGACGGAGATCGTAATATAGCAAGTATATACAGCATGATCTTCCTTGGACTTACATTGATCGTGTTTGCAATATTTGAAGGAATCAGTAAGCTGTGGACAAAAAATGGAAGTGGAGAATACTATACATAAAAAGTATTGAAATTGGTGGATAAGAGATGGAATTAAAAATAGAAAATCTGGAAGTAACACTTCAGAAAAATAAAATATTAAATAAAGTGAGCCTGACTGTCAAAAGCGGCGAACTAATTTCCTTATTGGGAGCTTCCGGCTGCGGAAAAAGCACGATGCTAAAGAGCATAGCCGGATTACTTGATATTGAAAAAGGACGAATCCGTCTGGATGGAAAAGAGATCCAGAATATGGCACCGGAGAAACGAGGAACCGTGATCGTGTTCCAGGACTTAAGATTATTTCCACATATGACAGTGGAGAAAAATATAGCATTTCCAATGGAGCTTAAGAAAGTGCCAAAAACAAGACAGAAAGAAATTATAAAAAAAATATTGGAAGACGTGCAGCTGCCAGGATTTGAAAAACGTAAGATCAAAGAGATGTCCGGAGGGCAGATGCAACGTGTAGCTCTTGCAAGAGCCCTTGCATGCGAACCGTCGATCCTTCTTTTGGACGAACCTTTTTCCGGACTGGACGAGAAGCTTCGTCTGGAAATGGGTGCATTAGTAAAAAAATTACAGAAAGAACGGAAGATTACGACAATTCTTGTCACGCATGATAAGAAAGAAGCATTGCAGATGTCGGATCGGATCGCACTTATGGATGGTGGACAGATTTTACAATATGCTTCACCGACAGAGATTTTCCTGCATCCGGCAAATCGGCAAGTGGCTGCATATTTTGGAAAAGCCAATTATATTGAAGGAATTGTACGGAAAAGACAGTTTGAAAGCGATTATATTTCCTGTGAAGCAAAGGGATATGCAGATGGAAAGTATGATCTTCTTGTCAGACCTTTTGATGTAAAAGTTATAGCAGGAGGCTCTGATGTAGAAATCAGGGAAATGACATACTTAGGAGAGACGGTAGATCTATATTTACAGGATGCGAAGCAGACATTTTATGCCCAGGACATAAGTGCCAGAATCCATGCTGCCGGACTTATGGAAGGGACAAAAGCAGGAATAGAATTTGCACCGGAGAGCATCTGCTTATTTCCGGAAGAGAAGGAGTAATAAAGAAATGAAACATGTAATATTTGATTGTGATAATACACTGGGCGTAAAGGACTGCGACGTGGATGATGGACTGGCACTTCTCTACCTGCTTGGATGTGAAGAAGTAACTGTGCATGGAGTGACTTGTACTTATGGAAACAACAAGCTTCCGGTTGTGTACGCACAGACAGAAAAATTGTTAAAAGATATCGGCCGCACAGATCTGACTGTGAAAAAAGGTGGTGAATCCGCCGGAACAGAGCAAAGTCCGGCAGGAGATTATCTTGCAGAGATGGCAAGAAAATATAAAGGAGAGCTTTCCATACTTGCAACCGGATCTCTTACAAATCTGAAGCATGCGTATTATGCGGATGAGCATTTCTTCGAAAATGTAAAAGAAATAGTGTTGATGGGTGGAATTACAGAACCTTTGATTTTTGAAAAGAAGCAGATGGATGAATTGAATTTTTCCTGTGATCCAAAGGCAACATACCTGGTGCTGACAAAAGGAAAGCAGGTTTCTGTTATTACAGGAAATAATTGCCTGAAAGTGTTATTTACGAAGGATGAGTACCAGCAGAAATTGGGAGAACAGAATCATCCGATGGGAGAATATATCTTAAGAGAGACGGATTATTATTTCGGCTATAACGAAGGAGATTATGGAATCTACGGCTTCTATAACTGGGATGTGATCGCTGCAGTGTATCTGGTGCATCCGGAGTTATTTGATGATCAGAAGGGTACTTACTGCTTATCAGAAGAAGATTTAAAAACCGGTTTTTTGAGACAGACAGAAGACGGACAGACCAATTTAAATCTTCCAGAAATCGGGGAAGAAGCGCCATTTAAAAACAATATATATGAGACCTGGCTTCGTGTGCCGGTAAAAGGTGTGTGTAAATAAATTTACATAAATATCTACAAGGAGGTTAAGAGCATGAAAAAGAAGTTTTTAGCGGTCGTATTATCGTTAACGTTGTCGCTGTCCCTTGCAACACCGACATTCGCGCAAGATAATACGAAGAGTGCAGCTGCGGCTGTGCAGTCTGAAGTTGCGGAAAACTCAGACGAAACGAAGGCAACTGTAGATGAAGGATCATCGAAGGTTGACGTCGAAAAAGAAGAAACAAAGGAAACCAAGACAGACGAAAAGCAGGCAGATACCGAAAAAGTCGAAAAGACGATTGATTCATCAGTATGGACGGCAGAAGATTTTACCTATACAGAGATGAGTCAGAGACTGAACGGTTGTGATTACACCCGTGACTTTAAGATAACTGGTACTGCAATCGCAGGATTTTCCGAGACTGGAAAAGAAAAATTCCAGGAGAACAAGGATCTTGTCATTCCATCGAAGGATGATAAGGGCGAGACAATCGTAGGAATCGCAGACAGTGCCTTTAAAAACTGGGCATTCAGAGTCTGACACTTCCAGATGGAATGATGGTAGACTACGATGACACTGTAACACATGCAGTGACAAGAAGAGGTAACTTCCTTATTGGCGCAGGGGCTTTTGAGGGAAATGAACTGACAACACTGGATCTTCCAGAAGGTGTGATCTTCATCGGATCACGTTCGTTTGCAAAAAACAAACTGACATCCGTAACAATTCCTCACACATTCTGGTGGCTGGAAAACTCAGCATTTGCATACAACGAGATCACAAAGGTAAACTTCCCGAAAACATGTGATTTCCAGGCACAGATCCACGCATTTGCATTCTCACACAACCAGATCAAATCCGTAAGACTTCCAGACTACATGGAAGTAGTAGAGAAGAAATCCTTCTACTGGAATCCGGGTATGGAAGAGTGTCCAAAAGATGCACCGGAAAAAGAGCAGGAATTCGGCGGCGTTGTTTACATGTACACAGACAATAAAAATCTGTTTGACATGGAACGTATCCACCATATGGGACGTACTGCTGACTCTCAGCATTCATGGCATCAGAAGCTGATCCTTGGATCCCTTCCGGATACAGAAGAGACATGGAATGCAGACGACTTTACATTTGACGGAACAACGATCACAGGTTTATCTGAGAGTGGTATTGCAAAGAGAAAAGATAACAGAGAACTTGCATTACCAGACAAAACTCCGGATGGAAAGTATGTGACAGCAATCGGAAAAACAACTGCAGATACAGGATTGTTTGCAACTGCAGATGAACAGTTTACAAAGGTGACATTGCCTGCAAAACTGGAAACAATCGGAGATAGAGCATTTGTAAACAATGGTATTACAAAAGTAGAATTTCCAAAGACATTAAAGTCTATCGGTGTAGCCGCTTTCCAGAGAAATAAATTAGAATGTGTTATTCTTCTAGACAGTGTGACAACACTGGGCGGAGGAGCATTCGGAACAAATGCGACAATTAAGAAAATCGTATTGTCTAAAGGACTGACAGAGATTGCGCCAGGTGCATTCGGAAGCAGTGATGCTGCCAACTTTATGACAGGTCTTACAGAGCTTACAATTCCGGAAGGAATTACAAAGATTGGAAACAATGCATTTGCAGGAAATAATATCCACAACATCGTGATTCCATCTACTGTAAAGACAATTGATCGATTGGCATTCTCTACAAAAGAGTATCTGACAGATCCATGTACATTGACTTTACCTGAAGGTCTGGAAACAATCGGTGCAAATGCGTTTAGAAATAAATCTATTGCTTCCGTAGTTCTTCCAACTACATTGAAGAGAATTGAAAAGACAACATTTAGAAGAGAGTATTCTTCTGGTGCAGATTCAGGAAAAACTAAATTATACGTAAGTACAGAAGAACAGTACAATGATACAACGAACTTCCCACAGTCTGATTACCACCAGGTAATTTTCAGAGCTCCTGGACAGGAAGACAAATGGAATGCGGAAGACTTTACTTATGGAACAATCACGCAGGATCTGTATCCGGCTACAGATATGTCAGCAGTTACAAAGATTACTGGTGTAGGAATTACTGGTTTTTCAGAAGCTGGATTAGAAAAACTAGATAAAAATAAAGACCTTGTAATTCCGGCAAAGGATGCCGACAGAAATCCAATCGTTGGTATCGGTGCAGGTGCGTTCCAGAAGAAAGGCATCACATCAGTAACATTCCCGAAGGGTGTTATGACAAGCTATAGTGGCAATGACATTGCAGAAGGACTGACGGAGCGAGGTAACTTTATTATTCAGTCCAGTGCATTTTTAGGAAATGAATTGACATCCGTAGATTTCCCTGAAGGTGTTATCTATATTGGCGGTACTGCATTTAAGAGCAATCAGTTACAGAGTGTAAAATTCTCTCATACAATCTGGCATATTGCATCACAGGCATTTGCAACGAACCAGATTACAATTGTAGAATTCCCGAAGACATGTGATTTTAATCTGAATCTGGACAATATGTCTTTTGCACAGAATAAGATTAAATCTGTAAGACTTCCAGATAGAACAGAAAAAGTAACCAATTCTGTATTCTTCCAGAATACAGGAAAAGAACCGGTTTCAGATAGTGCTCCGAACGCGAACTACAAAAAGGGCGGAGTTGTCTACATGTACAATGAGAATGTAGATTTATCTAAGAAAGGTATGATCACACATACAGAAGGTGAAGGAACCGGGACTGGAACATCAGGAACCAAATCCTGGGTACAGAAATTTATCTTCGGTGAAATGCCGGCAGAAGAGCAGCCATGGAATACTTCTCAGTTTGAGTTTGACGGAACAACAATTAAAGGCTTTAATGAAGCAGGATTAAAGAAGGTTGCAGCTGGAGAAACAGAAGTACCTCTTCCGGCAACAAATAAAGAAGGCGAAGCAATCACAGCAATTGCAGCCAGTGCATTTGATACAAAAGGCCTTACAAAAGTTACAATTCCTGAGACTGTAACATCTATAGGTAATATGGCATTCAGAGGCAATGCAATTACTGAGATCACAATTCCGGACAGTGTAATAACATTAGGAACAGCAGTATTTACAAACTGCGCATCATTAGAAAAAGTAACTTTATCAAAAGCATTAAAAGTGATTTCGCCATCTACATTTAATTTCACCAAGCTGAAAGAACTTGAGATTCCGGAAGGTGTACAGACAATCGGAAGAATGGCATTCAATAACGTGCCGCTTGCTTCTCTTAGTCTGCCATCTACATTAAAGACAATTGATAAACAGGCATTTAAGGGCAATCAGTTAGCAAAAGTAGAGATCCCGGCATCTGTAGAGACAATTGGCCAGAGTGCATTCTCTCAGGACGTAGAGGGACCTGGACTTGCACCAAGAATGACAAGCCTTGTATTACACGAAGGTCTTAAAGAAATCGGAAAGACAGCATTTGAAAAGACATTATTGACAACTGTAAATATTCCATCTAGTCTCGAAAAACTTGCAGATACAGCATTTGTAAAAGGCGAAAAAGGACAGGTAAGATTATATTCAGCAAATAAGAAACATCTTGAATTAGTAGAAAAAGTATTCTATCCAGAGTACACAGATAAAAATGACGGAAGCGGACATAAAGTTGTCTATGACCAGATTGCAGGAAGCGGCTGGTCACACGAAGACTTCACATTTGAAGGCAACAAGGTGACAGGATGGAGTGAACAGGGAAATAAGACACGTAAGAGCGATGCAGTAGTAAAAGAAGACGCACGTACACTTGTTATCCCATCTGTGAACCCAGAAACATTAGAACCAATCACAGAAGTTGGTGGAAAAGCATTTGAAATTCCAGAAGGCGAATGGGTTCAGAAAAAAGAAGGTGTAGAATCACCAAACGGTATGGACACGGTAATCTTACCGGATACACTTACAACAATCGGCGTAAGAGCATTCCGTTACAACAAGATTAAGAACGTAGAGATTCCAGCATCTGTAACAAAGATCGGCGAGAGCGCATTTAACTCAAACCAGCTTAAGAAACTTGTGATTCCAGATACAGTAACAGACTTAGAGTCAGGTGCATTCTCTGCAAATGAAATTACAGAGCTTACACTGTCTAAGAACGTAACAGTGATCCCGGCAGGTGCATTCTCAATGAACATCCGCTTAGATCATGTAGACATTCCGGATACCGTAACAGAGATTGGAGAAATGGCATTTGCAGGAGCAAGACTTACAAGTCTTACAATTCCGGCATCTGTAACAAAGATTGGAAGAAAAGCTTTCCACTTACATCACATTGAAGAGCTTGTAATTCCAGGTAATGTAAAAGAAGTCGGTGAGTCTGCATTTGAAGGAACTTTCAAGGCAATCACATTAAAGAAACTGACGATCGAAAACGGTGTAGAAAAGATTGGTAAATACGCATTCAAGGAAGGATATCTTGAGAGCGTAGATATTCCTGAATCCGTAACAGAGCTTGCAGATGATGCATTCTATGCAAATGCAGGAACAAACAATGACCATGTAGTAGTTGTAAATGTAAAGACAAAGAGCCAGTTTGAAAACTTCAAATCCAGTGATTGTCAGAAAGTGGTATACGTTGGAGCACCAGATCCAGTTGATCCGGATCCAGACAAACCGAACCCAGATAAGCCAAATCCGGATAAACCGAACCCGGACAAACCGAATCCAGATAAACCAGACAAACCAGAGCTTCCGAATGAACCACCAAAGGTTATAAAAGTTACAGCTAAAAATGTAAAATTAGCAGCAAGCACATACACATACAACGGTAAGGTTCGCAAACCGGCAGTGAAGGTTGCTGTGAATAGTAAGAAAGTTGCAGCTTCTAACTACACTGTAAAATACAGCAAAGGAAGAAAGAATGTTGGAACTTACAAAGTAACTGTGACGATGAAGAATAAATACATCGGAAAAGTAACAAAGACATTCAAGATTAATCCAAAGGGAACAGCAATTAAATCTGTTAAACGTGGAAAGAGACAGATCAAAGTAACATGGAGCAAGCAGAATAAGCAGACGACAGGTTACAAGATCCAGTACTCAAGAAACAGTAAGTTCAACAAATCTGTAAAAACAACAACTGTATCTAAGAACAGATACACAAGCAAGACCATTAAGAAACTCACAAAGAACAAGAGATACTATGTAAGAATCCGCACATACAAGAAAGTCGGAAAGACAACATATTATTCTAAGTGGTCAAAAGCAAAGAGCGTAAAAGTTAAATAAAACTTAAGCAAACAGTCGAAGGCTGTCACTCCCTGAAAAGAGAGTGGCGGCCTTTTGACATATAGATAATATTAATAAATGAGTCTATTCATAGATAATACTGATTGGAGAGATAGCGCAAAACAAAGTATAATAGCAAGTGTAAAAATATAAAATTTTCAAGAAAGAAAAGGAGAAAAATTATGAGAAAGACAAAAAGAATTGTTGCCTGGCTCCTGTCTTTAGCAATGGTCTTAGGATTGTTTGCAGGACAAGTAAATGTAGCGAAAGCTGCAGGATATAGCATTTATGTTTTTGAACTGGATTCTGCTGAACTTCCAAGTGAAGGAGGAGATTTGGTTGCAACAGTTAAGTTTGATGATTTCATAACAGAGGACAGACCGATTTACTATCAGTTAAAGAAAAACGGTGTGGTTGTAGAGGGATGCGAGAACGTGGAAAGTCAGGTTGTTGGGGATAAACTAACAGTCAAAATTCCGGCAAACAAAACAACAGAAGTAGAAAACTATACAATCATTGTTAACTTGAAAAGCGGACAATTTGAATATTCTTGGGGCACACTTATGACAGGTGCTAAGAAAAAGAGTTTTACAGTTGCAGCTGGTGCAGGACAGAAGCCAGAGACTCCGGGTGGGTCAAAAGTTTTACCAGATGAAAGTCATTTCCGTGCAAGAGCAGTAGATCAGAATGGCAATCCGGTAGCTGGTGTAAAATTTGATGTAAAAAATTCGTACAATAATTTAGCTCCAAAGTCTGTAACAAGTGACGCAAATGGTGTAGTTGAAATCGCAATTGATCAGTATGACATTGATGCAGCAAAAACGATTTCTCTCGCAGAGAATGATAAGTGGGAATGCGAAACAACACATAGTTATACAACATATTACTGCGAAGGAAAAATTGAGAAGATTGATGGACAGAACCTCAGAGATATCAGTGAAGAATTAGTATATGTTCTGAAAGAAAAAGGTGCAGCTTTTAAAGCTGACAAAGTAGCTTTAAAAGCAGCCATTGATGAAGCAACAGCAATCGATACAGACAAATACAGTGCCGGAGTAGAAGAACTTAAGAGCGCACTTGCAGAAGCAAACACAGTATATGCAAATGAAAAAGCAACACAGCCAGAAGTAGATGCACAGGTAGAAAGCTTAAAAGCGGCAATCGCAGCATTAGTAGAAAAAGCTGACAAAGTAGCTTTAAAAGCAGCGATTGATGAAGCAACAGCAATCGATACAGACAAATACAGTGCCGGAGTAGAAGAAC
>JAUNTC010000008.1:36776-37668 GCA_030538915.1 Lachnospiraceae bacterium
CAAATGAAAAAGCAACACAGCCAGAAGTAGATGCACAGGTAGAAAGCTTAAAAGCAGCAATTGAAGCATTAGTAGAGAAAGAGCCACAGCCGGAACCAAAACCAGAACCACAGCCGGAAGTGAAGAAGGTTGGATCTGTTGCACTCAAGACAACGGTTTACACATACAACGGAAAAGTGAAAAAACCAGCTGTAGTTGCTAAAAATGATAAGAAGAAAGTTATTCCGGCATCTGATTACACTGTAAAATATGCAGCAGGACGTAAAAATGTTGGTAAATATTCTGTAACAATAACATTTAAGAATGGTTACAAAGGAAAATATACAAAGACATTTACAATTCTTCCAAAAGGAACAAAGATGAGCTCAGTAAAAGCAGCGAAGAAAGCATTTACTGCAAAATGGGCAAAACAGTCTGCACAGACAACAGGATACCAAGTACAGTATTCTACAAATAAGAACTTTAAGAAGAGTGTGAAGATAGCTACAATTTCTAAGAACAAAACAGTTTCTAAGACAGTGAAGAAATTAAGCGCTAAGAGAACATACTATGTTCGCGTTCGTACTTACAAGACAGTGAAAGTAAATGGAAAATCCGCGAAATTATATTCCGGATGGTCATCAGCTAAATCTGTTAAAACAAAATAATAAATAAAGACGAGTTGCATAATAATTTAAGAAACCGGTGTGTGAGATAAATAAGATTCTTGCGCACCGGTCTCTTTTTATAACACAGATTATTGCATATGAAAATTATCTATAAGTGTTATACAGAAAATGAATTTACAAAGAGTAAGCTTCTCGTTATAATTAATTTGGTACTATATAGATGTATTAAAATAGAGTCCAGCGGTGTGATGTCAAGTGAGAAATGAATAATAAATCAAATATCT
>JAUNTC010000081.1 GCA_030538915.1 Lachnospiraceae bacterium
TATTTATTAAGTTTTCAAGGTACATTTATGTATCTAAAAGATATTATACGAGGGAAAATGGGAAAATTAATTACACAAGTAGCTGCCTCAAGAGATGATATGAAGCTTGTCGCAGGCATCGGTCCAAAAGGACGCGATTATATTGGAACAGATCTTGGAACAGTAGCAATGGTTGGAAAAGAATTAGGTGTTCCAGTTGTAGATGATCTAGAATCTGTGATCGATGACTGCGATGTAATCATCGATTTTTCAACAAAAGAAATGGCAATGGAAGTATTAGACCTTGCGATCAGACATAAAAAAGGGCTTGTCTGTGGTTCTACCGGATTTTCAGAAGAAGAGATGAAGCGCTTTGAAGATGCTGCCTCTTCTATTCCGATGCTCTATGCAGCCAACACATCCAAACTTGTCAATGTGATGAATAAGGTTTTGGAATTTATTACGAAAACGGTTGGCGAAGAACTGGATATTGAGATTCTTGAGATGCATGACCAATGGAAAAAAGATGCGCCAAGTGGCACTTCCAAAGAGATGGGTGAGACGATGGCACACGCTCTTGGCAAAGAATTATCAGATATCGCTGTCTATGGCCGCGAAGGTGTCTCTCCAAGAGAACCTGGAACGATTGGCTATCATTCACTGCGCGCCGGCAACATTCCAAGCAGCCACACCGTATTCTTCGGTGGCATGGGCGAACGCTTAGAGGTTACCCATCACTGCTACAACTGGGAATGTTTTGCAAGGGGTGCCTGCGACTGTGCTGCATATCTGGCCGATAAAGGGCCTGGATATTATACAATCAAAGATGTGTTACATTTAGATTAACATATACAGAAACAAAATAGTATACATAGCAAGAAAAATGGTGCTATTACAGCACCATTTTTTCTTCAATCCGAATCTTTTCCAAATGCTTGATCCGATCTACAAGATGTGTCTGCGTCAAATATTTGTAGACACTTTTCGGAACAAGGTGTGCCCACTCTTCGTCTGTCGCAATACAGCTTCGTACCCAGGAAGCGCTGACTCCGCGTTCCTTTTCCTCTCTTCGCCAGAGAACTTCCACATCCAGTTTGATACTCCTTAACACCTTATACTTTTCTTCATCCCACTCATCGCTGAGTCCAAGAAAATAAGTGGCATCTTTCGGCATATAGTTACTGATATATTCCGGAAAATTGATTGGAAATGGCATGATTTCATACTCCTCCTCCGGAACTTTAAACTCCCGCATTGCTCCTTTGATCATCTCGTAACGTTCGAAATACGTCAATGGATTTGCCGCCTTTGTCGAACGATTCATATCATTAACGGAATCTCCGGTGAGACGCCCGTCCGGATTTGAAAGACCAATATACAATTTTCGGCAACGCATCTTCGCCGCCAGAATGTATTCCATGTGCTTTAAATGTAGCACCTGAAATCTTCCATTCACAACACCATTCTCGATCATGTCACTTCTCCCCTCTTTTCATCCCCTATTTTTTAATATCATCAAGTATTCTCTATCTTACAGCATTCCTAAGATATACTCTTTCGACTGTACTCCTACCGTTCTCGCTGTAACTTCGCCATTTTTAAATACATTCAATGTCGGTATTGAAAATACTCTATACTTTCTTGCAAGCTCTGGGTTTTCATCCACATCGATCTTGCATATTTTGATGTCCGGTCTTTCTTCTGCGATTTCTTCAAGAAGTGCACCCATTTCCTGACATGGTCCGCACCAGGTTGCCCAGAAATCAACGAGCACCGGCTCTTTTGCCTGTAACACTTCTGCTTCAAAATTGTCTTTTGTTATGTGAGTGATTGCCATATCGATCATCCATCCTTTCTTCTTTTTACTCTATCCAGTATACTCTTCCGCCTTTACGCTCTGCTGCTTTCGGAATCTCTCCCTCAACGTAACCGACTGCACAGTGACCGATTCCTTCCCAGTCACCTTCGATTCCAAGTTTTTTCAGAAGTTCTTTTCCTTCCGGCAGTTCCATCTCTTCCTTTGCTCTGTGGATCCAGATGCTTCCAAGTCCAAGTGAATGTGCAGCAAGCATCATATTGCCAATAACAAGACTTCCGTCATTTACATAGGTCAATCTGTCCTTATTTGCCAGCACAAGTAAAATTGCCGGAGCTCCGTAAAATGGATCAAATCCTTTCTCCCAGCCACCAATCTTGCGGTTAAGTTCAACAATCTCATCACGCAGCTCTTTGTTTGTGATCGCGATTGTAATCGTTGCCTGCTGCCCTCTTCCGTTGGCCGCATAAAGACCTGCTTCAATGATTTCTTCCAGATCCTTTTTTGCCGGCATATCCGGTTTAAATCCGCGAATACTTCTACGTTCTTCCATCGCTTTTATAATTTCATTCATCGCACATCCTCCATTTCACTGTGAAACACTTCATACCACAGGCAGTTTGCCTTTCTTATCTTACCTATCATTATATCTTATTTTTCCACATTTGAAACCCGTTTTACTTATATTTCTGTAAAAGAAAGACACGCAAGTCTATGACTTTGCGTGTCTTTAGTGGGACTATCGGAAATCAACTCGAAGAATTATGAACTAATTCTGAGTAAAGTCAAATATACGGGTTTGACCCCTGTTACGGACAGTCCCGGATTGCCGTGTTCCGTTAATGCTAATAATATCAAAAGTGAGATAAAACAACAACAAAAATATTTGTCTGAGGTTGAGATTGATGAAATTATAATTAAATATAAGACTGGAAAGTCTACTTATGAACTTGCTAAGGAATATGGATGTCATAGGTATACAATCAGTAAACGTCTGAAAGAGGCTGGAATTGAAGTATCGAATCGAGTGGCTCGGAAGGAATCGCTAGTGGGGCTTATGCTTCAGCTCTACTCCGAATGGCACAAACCAGCGGAGATTGCGGAAGCGCTCGGAATAAGCGTCGACTCAGTACGGAGATGTTTGAAGGAAAATGGAGTTGAGTTAAGGCACAGTTCGGAATATGCGAGGAGATAAGAAAAATCAGTCTGGAATATATCTAATATTCCAGACTGAGCCTTTTTGTTTTAGCAACCTCAGAAGAAAGATTATAGTAATTCTTCTTCAATCAAGCGGAGCTGCATCGAAGACATAGAACCTTTAGTCTCCGCTACGAAGTAGATATGCTTAACTTTGCCTTCATAGAACGCTATCGCCCAGTCCGGATTATATCTGCCAACTGGAGTAGAGATATAGAACCCATCTGGAAGCTTTACATAGACTGCAACATCAGTGTTCGTGTCTAGTTGTTCGGCGAACTTTTGCTCATTCGAAGAATCATATACGATGTGATCATACAAATGTTTCTTCGCCTTCATAGCATTTGTACCAAGTTTGCCCTTGATGGTTGGTTCGGTAAATACGTCAGTTTCATAGTGTTCATCCAGTGCATTGTAGGTTATGTGCTGAATGATTGCAGTAGCTTTTTCATCATTGATGATATCCGCAGCCTTAATGATGAATTCCTCAGGGTTATCCTTAAATTGATCAAAGACTTGCTTCTGGATGCTTTGTAAAATCTTAACGATAGCTTTTCTGGTCAGGCCGGTTTCATCCACGAGCTTCCCTACTAAGTCGTATTTCACATTACTACTTGCGGAAACTTTTGTATTGTATTGGGCAGATTCTTCGCGAACAAATGAAGCACCGGCAAGGAGATCGTCCTTAGATTTTATCTGTTCCATAGCTCCGCTTTCGACCTTAAAGTAAATCTTTGATACATGGAGCTTTGAATCTAAAGCTGCTGCCGCTTTGCGAATTAATTCATCAGTATCAAAGTCAACAACATAGACAGACTTCGCATTGATCTTCGACCAGAGAGCCTTGAACTCTGGCATCGCCAGCTTGTCTTCATCTACTTGAAGCTCCACATTATTACTACGAGCATTCTCAGGCTGCATTGCACGAGGATCATAAATGGAGTCAATAATATTAATCACATCTTCGGCGGAGTCTGCGACTTCTTCGGCTATTTCAATCTCACCGTTTGCCTTATCCTCATAGTACTTATCGGTCAACTGACCTTTCTTAACATATCCATTCTCAATAAGGCTTTCGTAGATAGCGGTAGCAGTATCCTCGTCAATGACTTGCTCGTTGCCGTTTGCATCTTTAATTACCTTACCGCTGAACAGATCTGCGGTAACCTTCTTCGGCCTATCTGCAACTGCTTCAGCAATTTCAGACTGTAAGCCTTTTGCGAAACTGTCGTAACTTTCACTTGCGATAACGGTCAGTACGTTTACATTATGCACATCTGCACCGAGTACATTTGTATCCATACGATCGCCGTCCTGATTGACACAGAGACGAAGGCCGCGTCCGACTTCCTGGCGCTTACGTACCTCACTGGAGCTCTGCTTCAGGGTGCAGATTTGGAAGACATTAGGGTTATCCCAACCTTCACGCAAGGCAGAATGTGAGAAAATAAAGCGCACCGGTGAGCGTTTTGGATCACGATCCAAAAGCAACTCTTTATTCTTCATAATCAAGTCATAAGCATCGATATCGTCGGAGGTCTTTTCTTTTTTATCCTTGACCTTGCTGTTGGTCATATGGCCTTTTTTATCGATGGAGAAATATCCGGCATGCGTATCGCAAACTTGAATGGAGTTAATGTAATTCAAATAGTCTTCTTCACCGATGCCAATTTGCAGGCTGCTGACAATATCGGCGTATTCTTCCTCGAACATCTGGGCAAAGATTCCATTTTGTTGCTGTCCAGCAGCGTCATACTCACGATAGTGATCCACCTCGTCAATAAAGAATAAGGAAAGCACTTTGATGCCCTTATGGAAAAGCTGGCGCTCGCGTTCAATGTGCGAGAGGATAGTTTCGCGGATCTGGATGCGGCGCAGTTGCTCTTCGCTGACCTTGCCGATAACATCTCCAGCATAGATTTTGATCCCGTTAACAAACTCGACGGAGTCGTCACGGCCATCAATGTGCTTCACGATGAAGTTGTTGCGGTATTCCTCCATTTCGCCGGAGTTCGGATAGAGGTTGAAGCCCTCATTTAATGCACTTGTTGAAATTCTTGAGTGTGAATCAGAATATCTCAAAGCTCCAAGCTATGCTTATCGGATAGGAAAATTTACCGTAAATAGAGATGGTGATGTGGAATGCCCGGATGAAGTTGCCGAGGAAGAAATGGAAGCCATCATTAAAAAACTCACATGGCATGGCTTTGAAAGAATCCTCAACGAGTCTACAGAAGAAATTGACGGTACGCCTACGCTAGAAGAGCCTGCTCTCGAAGCAAAAGATCCGACCGAAAAAATTGTAACCGATGTTGCAGAGACGGTTGTCGAAGATTCGGAAGAAGTTCTTGACGACGCCACTGTAAGTGAAACCCAAAACAATGCGACCGAAGATTTAGATATTTTAGAAGAAACATCTGAAGATCATGTGGAGGAGCCAGAAGCCCCTACTTTACCGGAAGGTAATTTTGAGTCTAATGAGGAATCCGAAGAAATTGCAGATGAGGAATTCGAGCCCATTGAAGATAGTATCGAACAATCTGCTTCTAACAAAGTTTTTGAAATGGTCGAGAAGTCTGAAGAGGCAACCGATTCTTCTACTAAAGAAGCTACAAACGAACAGCCGAAAGAAACTTCAGATACGCCCGAATCCAGAAAAATTGTAATTGAATTACCGGGCTCATATCTTGACGAAGCAGAACTTGGCAGAGTTAGAGCTATTGTGGCAAGTAAAGCTTCTGTTCTCAAAAAGGCACTCGAGACGAACGATCTATCCATTGAACGTAAAGAGGGTAAAATCCGCTTTCCGTGGTTTACTAATCATGGGATTGATGGAGAAGCCAAAGCATATATGCAGCTCGTATCCGGCATTGCGAAACGAGCAAAAATGCTCACTCGCGTTACCGCTACAGAGAGCGTTTCAGATAATGAAAAATTTACAATGCGTCTTTTTCTCGTATCCTTAAATTTTAAAGGCGAGGAGTATAAATTTGCCCGTAAATTCTTATTGAGAAATCTCTCCGGCAATAGCAGTTGGCGTACTGAGGACGCAAAAGCTCGTCATGATGCACGTAAAGTACAACAGGAAATCGAGGCTCCAGAAGTAACTATTGAACACCTATCTGAAGGAGGTGAAGACGATGCAGAACTTTCCGAGTAAGGAAACCCTTGAAAGACTACGAAAAATGTATCCAGCAGGAACCAGAGTAGAGCTCGTCTCTATGAATGACCCTTACACTAAATTAGCTCCTGGCGATCGAGGAACAGTAGAATTTGTCGATGCTATCGGAACGATTCAGGTTAGATGGGATTGCGGTTCCGGTCTCGGCGTTGCTTATGGCGAAGATGTAATTCGCAAAATCTAGGAACATATATACCGCTCCCAAGCCAGCCCCACTGTGGGCTGGCTACTCCAAAAATGACTATAAAATATCACTTTATTTAACTTGATGTGATACCCCTTCAGAGGTATCATAGGACAAACTATAAGAAGGAGGTAACGCTTATGAGCAATACTGCAATGACTCACGCGACTCAGACTTTTATGGCTGGTATGACTCCAAAGTTCGCAGTGTCTTACCTTCGTGTATCTACGCGGGGGCAAGCTGAACGTGGAGGTGGTAATGATGAAGGGTTTTCAATTCCGGCTCAGCGTGAAGCAAATAAAAAGAAAGCTCTATCTATGGGTGCAATTGTCGGCAAAGAATTTGTTGATCGTGGAGCATCTGCAAAATCCGCAGACCGACCACAGTTACAGGCAATGCTAGAGTATGTACGAGAAAATGCCGACCGTATTGATTATGTAATCGTACACAAAGTCGACCGTCTCGCACGTAATCGAGGCGATGATATCGATATCATGCGTACCCTTCGCGAATGTGGGGTGCAACTAGTATCCGCTTCGGAGAGTATAGACGACACTCCGGCAGGTATGTTACTACACGGTATCATGAGTTCCATCGCCGAATTTTACTCGCAGAACCTTGCAACAGAGGTAAAGAAAGGAATGGGCGAGAAAGTTAAAAATGGTGGCACTATCGGAAGAGCTCCAATAGGATATATGAATGTCCGTAAGGTCGATGATAAAGGACGCGAAGAAAGGACTGTTGTTCTCGACCCTGAACGAGCTCCTTTGATAAAAATTGCATTTGAGGAATATGCTACCGGGAATTGGACGGTTGCTGAACTAGCCGAACATCTTGCAGCTTGCGGACTTACGACTCGTTCGACGCCAAAGATTCCATCGGCTCCAATTACACTAAAAACTTTGCATAAAGTTTTGGTGAATCCATATTATAAAGGAGTCGTAGTATATAAAGATGTTCAGCATGAAGGCAGCCATGAACCGATAGTTAGCATCGAAACTTGGGATAAGGTGCAGAACATCCTTGCTTCTCGAATAAATGGCGAACGAACAGTAAAGCATCCGCACTTCCTAAAAAGTAGCGTATATTGTGCAGAATGCGGTTCACGCCTAATGGTCAGTAATGAAAAGAAAAAGAATGGTGATGTATATCCCTACTTTGTCTGCGCAGGACGACACAGTAAACGAGTAAAGGATTGCAAGATGAAAGCTGTATTAATAGATGTGGTCGAAAAGAAAATTGAGCAAATCTACGATAATTATCAGCTTCCGCCAGAAATACGCCAATATCTGGAAAAATATCTACAAGCAATTATCCTGAAAGAGAAAGAAAAATTCAACTCAGAGCTTGATGGACTTAACCGCACGAAGATATCCCTTGAGCATAAACGTCAAAAGCTGCTTGAAGCGCATTACTCTGATGCTATTCCGCTAGACTTAATGAAAAGTGAGCAGAAGAAAATTGCCAAAGAATTAGCAGGCGTTGAACATGAAATCAATTTGCATAATATGACTTTTGAAAATATTTTGACCAATTTACATTTAGCTCTTGATCTTATCGAAGACTGCGGCACAACTTATAGAGCTGCCGACGATATGACTAAGCGCTTAATTAACCAAGCTCTTATATCTAGGTTTTTAGTATCCAACGGAAGTGATGCACTTGATATCAATGTAGAATTCAAGGCTCCTTTTGACACTATATTGGAACCAATAAAAGATAATGTTGCGCAGGTTAATCAGGCACGCAGAAATGGCTTAAAGAAATTGAGTGAATTGGTCGAGATGACAAAAAATCACATCCGTAACATCTACGGATGTGATTTTCATGTTTCAGATTCTCCAAATCCAATATATCCTGAACTTACATCGAACGAACCAAATTTTTTTATGGTAAAAAGTTCGAGTAAGGACTTTTTGGTGGACCTGGCGGGAGTTGAACCCGCGTCCGAAAGCCCATCCATCAGAGCATCTCCCATCACAGTCATTATTTTTTCATTCCCTCCGCGAATCACCTAATGACAGGTTATCCGCTTCAGTAGCTTCATAAGTTCTTCCATCCCCGCAAAGCTTTGGGGACGAAGTGCTCCGCCTGTTTGAAGCCGATTACCGAAACAGCGGATGATTCCGGGTCGACTGCCGCCTAATTAGGCTGCGTACGCTAAATTTTCGTCTGCGTTTATATTTAGTTGGAACTTTTAACGTAGTG
>JAUNTC010000082.1 GCA_030538915.1 Lachnospiraceae bacterium
TAAAGAGTTCTTCGGATCTTCACAGCTGTCACAGTTCATGGATCAGAACAACCCGTTAGGAGAGCTTACACATAAGAGACGTCTCTCCGCACTTGGACCTGGTGGTCTTTCGAGAGACCGTGCCGGATTCGAGGTTCGAGACGTTCACTATTCTCACTACGGAAGAATGTGTCCAATCGAGACACCTGAGGGACCAAACATCGGTCTTATCAACTCCCTTGCAAGTTATGCAAGAATTAACCAATATGGATTTGTAGAGGCTCCATATCGTAAGATAGACCACACAGATCCACAGAATCCGCGTGTAACAGACGAAGTTGTATACATGACAGCGGATGAAGAAGATAACTACCACGTAGCACAGGCGAATGAGCAGCTGGATGAGGAAGGACATTTCGTTCGTAAGAATGTATCCGGTCGTTATCGTGAAGAGACACAGGAATATGAGAGAAAGATGTTCGATTACATGGACGTTTCTCCTAAGATGGTGTTCTCTGTAGCTACAGCCCTCATTCCTTTCTTGGAAAATGACGATGCCAACCGTGCGCTGATGGGATCAAACATGCAGCGTCAGGCAGTACCGCTTCTTATCACGGAAGCTCCTGTAGTAGGAACTGGTATGGAAGAAAAAGCGGCTGTTGACTCCGGTGTATGTATCGTTGCTGAAGAAGGTGGTATCGTAGAAAGATCTACATCTACAGAGATCCAGATTCGTGAGGATGACGGAAACCTTAGAAAATATAAATTGACAAAGTTCCAGCGAAGCAACCAGAGCAACTGCTACAACCAGAGAGCAATCGTGTTCAAAGGGGACAGAGTAGAAGCCGGAGATGTTATTGCAGACGGACCGTCTACAGCAAACGGTGAACTTGCGTTAGGAAAGAACCCATTGATCGGATTTATGACCTGGGAAGGTTATAACTACGAGGATGCGGTACTCTTAAGTGAGAGACTTGTACAGGATGATGTATATACATCTGTACATATTGAAGAATATGAAGCAGAAGCTCGTGATACAAAACTTGGACCAGAAGAGATCACAAGAGATATCCCTGGTGTCGGAGACGAGGCATTAAAAGATCTGGATGAGAGAGGAATCATCCGCATCGGTGCAGAAGTACGTGCCGGTGATATCTTAGTCGGAAAAGTGACTCCTAAGGGAGAGACAGAGCTGACTGCAGAAGAAAGACTGCTTCGTGCGATCTTTGGAGAAAAGGCACGTGAAGTACGTGATACCTCCCTGAAGGTACCGCACGGTGAGTACGGAATCGTTGTGGATGCGAAAGTATTTACAAGAGAGAACGGTGACGAGCTGTCTCCGGGAGTAAACCAGTCCGTACGTATTTACATTGCACAGAAGAGAAAAATTTCCGTTGGTGATAAGATGGCCGGACGTCACGGTAACAAGGGTGTCGTTTCCCGTGTACTTCCAGTAGAAGATATGCCATTCCTTCCAAACGGACGTCCGCTTGACATCGTACTGAACCCACTGGGTGTACCATCACGTATGAATATCGGACAGGTATTGGAGATTCACTTGTCTCTTGCAGCAAAAGCACTTGGATTTAACATCGCAACACCAGTATTTGATGGTGCGAACGAGATTGACATTATGGATACTCTTGACCTTGCAAATGACTATGTAAACATGAGCTGGGAAGAATTTGAAGCAAAACACGGACAGGAGCTCCTTCCAGAAGTGCTTGAGTATCTGTCAGATAATAGAGAACACAGAAAACTGTGGAAGGGAGTACCACTTTCAAGAGATGGTAAGGTACGTCTCCGTGACGGAAGAACCGGAGAATTCTTCGATAGCCCGGTAACAATCGGACACATGCATTATCTGAAACTGCACCACTTGGTAGACGACAAGATCCATGCTCGTTCTACAGGTCCTTACTCACTGGTTACACAGCAGCCATTAGGAGGTAAGGCACAGTTTGGTGGACAGCGTTTCGGAGAGATGGAGGTATGGGCACTGGAGGCTTATGGTGCATCTTATACTCTTCAGGAAATCCTGACAGTAAAATCCGACGACGTTATTGGTCGTGTTAAGACATATGAGGCAATTATCAAAGGTGAAAATATCCCTGAACCAGGTATTCCGGAATCCTTCAAAGTATTGCTCAAAGAGTTACAGTCACTTGGACTGGACGTACGCGTACTGCGTGATGATAATACTGAAGTTGAGATCATGGAAACTTCAGAGATGGGTAACACAGACTTCCGCGCATTGATCGAGGGAGACAGAAGATACGGTCAGGACGATGATTTCGGTAAACATGGATATACCGAGCAGGAGTTCCAGGGAGAAGAACTCGTAGACGTCGAAGAGCCGGAAGATGATGATTTCTCAATGAATTTTGAAGAAACTGATGACTATGCATATGATGCAGATAATGAATAGAAAGGGGTGCCAGTATGCCAGAAAATACTAAGGAACAAACATTTCAGCCTATGACTTTTGATGCAATCAAAATCGGTTTGGCGTCGCCTGAAAAGATTCTGGAATGGTCAAGGGGAGAAGTAACAAAACCGGAGACAATTAACTACAGAACTCTGAAACCAGAGAAAGATGGATTGTTCTGCGAAAAGATTTTCGGACCAAGCAAAGACTGGGAATGCCACTGTGGAAAATACAAGAAAATCCGTTACAAAGGTGTCGTTTGTGACCGTTGTGGTGTAGAAGTTACAAAAGCCAGCGTACGTCGTGAGCGTATGGGACATATTGCCCTCGCAGCTCCGGTATCGCACATCTGGTACTTCAAGGGAATCCCTAGCCGTATGGGTCTGATCCTGGATCTGTCTCCAAGAACATTGGAGAAGGTTCTGTACTTCGCATCTTATATTGTACTTGATCAGGGCGAGACAGACCTTCAGTACAAACAGGTGCTCTCAGAACAGGAATATCAGGAAGCAAGAGAAAAATGGGGAAGTGCTTTCGAAGTTGGTATGGGTGCAGAATCCATCCAGAGACTTCTGGAAGAAATCGACCTTGAAAAAGAATATAAAGAACTGACAGAAGGCTTACAGGGAGCTACCGGACAGAAACGTGCAAGAATCGTGAAACGTCTGGAAGTTGTAGAAGCTTTCCGTGAGTCCGGTAACAAACCGGAGTGGATGATCATGAATAACATTCCGGTCATCCCACCGGATCTTCGTCCGATGGTTCAGTTAGATGGTGGACGTTTTGCTACATCTGACCTGAATGATCTTTACAGAAGAATTATTAATAGAAATAACCGTCTGAAACGCCTGCTTGAGTTAGGCGCTCCGGACATCATCGTTCGAAACGAGAAGAGAATGCTGCAGGAAGCAGTAGATGCTCTGATCGACAATGGACGTCGTGGACGTCCGGTAACAGGTCCTGGAAACAGAGCCCTGAAATCCCTTTCTGATATGCTGAAAGGTAAATCCGGACGTTTCCGTCAGAACCTTCTTGGTAAGCGTGTTGACTATTCTGGACGTTCCGTTATCGTCGTAGGACCGGAACTTAAGATTTACCAGTGTGGTCTTCCAAAAGAGATGGCGATCGAGCTTTTCAAACCGTTCGTAATGAAAGAACTCGTTCAGAACGGAACAGCTCACAATATTAAAAATGCAAAGAAGATGGTAGAAAGACTTCAGCCGGAAGTATGGGACGTTCTGGAAGAAGTAATCAAAGAGCATCCGGTTATGTTAAACCGTGCCCCTACACTTCACAGACTTGGTATCCAGGCATTTGAGCCGATTCTCGTTGAAGGTAAGGCAATCAAGCTTCATCCACTCGTATGTACAGCGTTCAACGCCGACTTCGATGGTGACCAGATGGCCGTACATCTTCCGCTGTCAGTAGAAGCACAGGCTGAGTGCCGTTTCCTTCTGCTGTCACCAAACAACTTGCTGAAACCTTCTGATGGTGGCCCGGTAGCCGTTCCTTCACAGGATATGGTACTTGGTATTTACTACCTGACACAGGAAAGACCTGGAGCGTTAGGAGAAGGCAAGTGCTTCAAGAGTGTAAATGAAGCAATCCTGGCATATGAAAACCAGGCAATCACACTGCACTCACGTATTAAAGTGCGTGTGACAAAGACATTTGCTGACGGAACAAGCATCACAGATTCTGTAGAATCTACACTGGGAAGATTCATCTTTAATGAGATCATCCCACAGGATCTTGGATTTGTAGATCGTGAAGTAGAAGGAAATGAACTGTTACTCGAGGTTGATTTCCACGTTGATAAAAAACAGTTAAAACGAATCCTTGAAAAAGTTATCAATACACACGGAGCAACTGCAACAGCAGAAGTTCTTGATAATGTAAAAGCAATTGGATACAAGTACTCTACAAGAGCGGCTATGACAGTATCTATTTCCGATATGACAGTACCGCCGCAGAAACCAGAGATGATCCAGAAAGCACAGGATACAGTAGATTTGATCACTAAGAACTTTAAACGTGGTCTTATCACAGAAGAAGAGCGTTACAAAGAAGTTGTTGAAACATGGAAAGCAACTGATGATGCACTTACACATGCGCTGTTATCCGGACTGGATAAATACAACAACATCTTTATGATGGCCGATTCCGGAGCCCGTGGATCTGACAAACAGATCAAACAGCTTGCTGGTATGCGTGGTTTGATGGCTGATACAACCGGTCATACGATCGAGTTGCCTATCAAGTCAAACTTCCGTGAAGGACTTGACGTATTGGAGTACTTCATGTCTGCCCATGGAGCTCGTAAAGGACTTTCCGATACAGCCCTTCGTACAGCCGATTCAGGATACCTTACAAGACGTCTTGTTGACGTTTCTCAGGAACTGATCATCCATGAAGTAGACTGTGCACCGAAGGATGGCCCAATCCCGGGAATGTATGTACATGCATTTATGGATGGAAACGAAGTAATCGAGAGCCTCCAGGAGCGTATTACAGGACGTTACCTCTGCGAGGATATCGTAGATAAAGATGGCAATGTACTTGTGAAGAAGAACCATATGGTTACTCCGAAACGTGCAGAGCTTATTATGAGCAAGGGTGTTGATGAAAACGGTGAGACACTGAAGAAAATCAAGATCCGTACAATCTTAACATGTCGTTCACATACAGGTATCTGTGCAAAATGTTACGGAGCCAACATGGCGACAGGTGAAGCAGTTCAGGTCGGAGAGGCTGTTGGTATTATTGCCGCTCAGTCTATCGGAGAGCCTGGTACACAGCTTACAATGAGAACTTTCCATACTGGTGGTGTAGCTGGTGGAGATATCACACAGGGTCTTCCTCGTGTCGAGGAGCTTTTTGAGGCAAGAAAGCCGAAGGGACTTGCAATTATCACTGAATTTGCAGGAACTGCAACAATCAGCGACACGAAGAAAAAACGTGAGATCATTGTAACAAATGATGAGACAGGAGAATCTAAGGCATACCTTATTCCTTATGGATCTCGTATCAAAATCTTAGACGGAGCTAAACTGGAAGCCGGTGATGAGCTTACAGAAGGTAGTGTAAATCCACATGATATCTTAAAGATCAAAGGACTCCGCGCAGTACAGGATTACATGCTTCAGGAAGTACAGCGTGTATACCGCCTGCAGGGTGTTGAGATCAATGATAAGCATATCGAGGTTATCGTTCGTCAGATGCTGAAGAAGATCCGTATCGAGGAAGCAGGAGATACAGAATTCCTTCCAGGAACAAATGTTGACATCCTTGACTTTGAGGATACAAATGCAGCACTTGAGGCAGAAGGAAAAGAGCCTGCAACAGGCGAGCAGATCATGCTTGGTATTACAAAAGCATCTCTTGCTACAAACTCCTTCCTCTCAGCAGCATCCTTCCAGGAGACAACAAAAGTTCTTACAGAGGCTGCAATCAAAGGTAAGATTGACCCACTCGTAGGTCTGAAAGAAAACGTAATCATCGGTAAACATATCCCGGCTGGTACAGGTATGAGAAAATACCGTGACATCAAACTGGGTTCTGATTACGCATTAGATGATGAGATTTCATTAGATGAAGAAGTGGAAGATGGTGATCTGTTCTTCCAGGAGACAGAAGAAACATCTGAAAATGATACAGTAACAATCGAGTAATTCGATTCGTAAAATCAAGAGTATCAAGGCGAAAGCCTTGGTACTCTTTCTATATAGAAAAATATTATAAAACTTATTGAAGAAAAGCCGTCTGACAAATTGACATTGTTTGATGAAAAGAATATAATGTAATCATGTTGGGTCGGTAGTGTCGCACTGCCGATTTTAAATATGTATAATTTACAGAAAGGCTGGGACAGACAATGGATCAGGGAAAATTAAACAGAATTTTAAAATCAATGGAGGAGCACGAAGTACCACAGATGATCGTATCCGATCCGGTTGCGATTTTTTATCTTACAGGTAAGTGGATCATTCCAGGAGAGAGACTTTTAGCTCTTTATCTGAATGTGAACGGAAACCACAAACTCGTACTTAACAAACTCTTCCCACAGGAAGGTGATCTCGGGGTAGATCTTATTTATTATGATGATATTGAAGATGGAGTAGAGATCTTAAGCAGATATGTTGAGAAAGATAAAGTTATGGGTATTGATAAAACATGGCCATCTAAATTCTTAATTCGTCTGCAGGAGCTTGGCGGAGGAAGTAAATTCGTTAATGGATCTCCAATCGTAGACTATATCCGTATGATCAAAGATGAGAAAGAACAGGAATTAATGAGAATTTCTTCTAAGATCAACGATGAAGCTATGGAAAGAATCATTCCTTGGGTTGTAAAAGGACTGACAGAGAGAGAACTGAACGCTAAGATGCGTGAGATCTACAAAGAATTAGGATGTGAAGACGTATCATTTGATCCAATCACAGCTTATGGACACGGAGCAGCAGATCCACACCACGTAACAGATGATTCCAAAGGAAAACGCGGAGATTGCGTAATCCTTGATATCGGAGCATTTAAAGACAACTATGCATCTGATATGACAAGAACTGTATTTATTGGAGAAGTTTCTGACCGTGCAAAAGAAATCTACGACATTGTAGTAGAAGCAAACAGACGTGGTATCGAAGCAGCAAAACCAGGCGCAAGAATGTGCGACGTTGACCTTGCAGCAAGAAGCTACATCGAAGAAAAAGGATTCGGAGAGTACTTTACACATAGAACAGGTCACTCTATCGGACTGGAAGACCACGAGTTCGGTGATGTATCTTCTGTTAACACAGATATCATCCAGGTTGGACAGTGCTTCTCAGTAGAGCCGGGAATCTATCTCCCAGACGAGAACATCGGTGTTCGTATCGAAGACCTTGTAATCGTTACAGAAGATGGATGCGAAGTTCTCAACAGCTTTACAAAAGATCTGATCATTGTACCAGAAGAATAAAAAGTATAACGATTATATACAATGAAGGAGCCCCTGCTTCAGTAGAATTTACTGGAGCAGGGGCTCCTTTGACTATTCAGCGAGGACTTTTTTGAGCACTTCCTGTACGGAGTCGGTAGTATGTTTGGCGTATTTTTCAACTCCTGGTGCACAATGGGAGAGTGCATAGCTGTCGCCGGCCATCTGCAGCATTTCTATATCATTGTATTGATCGCCGAAGGCAATTCCCTCTGACAGGTCAAATCCAAGATAATTAACAAGTTTTTCCAAAGCAGTACCTTTGTTGGCATCCGGAGAGACGAAGTCGACCCATTCATTTCCGGAAGTAACGATTTTAATCTGATCACCAAACTTGTTGCGGAAAAGTGGATCGATTTTGGAAGTACCACAACCGCTGAAATCGGACATTGCAAGTTTTAAAATCGGTTCTTTTACACTGCGAAGATCATCTACTGGTTTCATATTATACTGGATCACTTCTTGCATGTGTTTAATATAAGAAGGATCCGTTGAGTCGGTGTAGCACACATTTTCGCAGGAAAGAAGGGTGTTGCATGCCGGATATTGTTTCGAGTAGTCGACAATGGAAAATACAAGATCGCGGTCAAGAGAGCCTTTGGCGATTGTCTTGTGCTGATCGATGACGAGCGCTCCATTTTCGGCGATATAAGAGATTTCATCCTGTATCGGACCAAACATGCGGTACATATTAATATACTGCCGTCCACTGGCGGCAATGAAATGAATACCGGCATCGGTAAGACGGCGTATCAAGTCAAAAGTTTCGCTGTCTGGTTTTTGTGCATCTTTATAAAGTAATGTTCCGTCCAAGTCGCTGGCAATATATTTTATCATAGCGTGCTTTCTCCTTTTCGTGGTTGATAATTGCATACACAACTATTATAATATAAAAAGAAATTAAATGGAAGTAGAGTCCAGCGGTGTGATGTCAAGTGAGAAATGAATAATAAATCAAATATCTTT
>JAUNTC010000150.1 GCA_030538915.1 Lachnospiraceae bacterium
GGATACAGAGCGTAGTTCTGGAATACCATTGCGATATCTCTGTCTTTTGGTTCTACATCATTTACTACTTTATCACCAATCTTCAGTGTACCACCACTGATTTCTTCCAGACCAGCGATCATACGAAGTGTAGTAGATTTACCACATCCGGATGGTCCTACGAAGATGATGAACTCTTTGTCAGCGATTTCCAGGTTGAAATCTTTAACAGCTTCAAATCCGTTCGGATATGTCTTGTTAATGTGCTGTAATGATAAACTTGCCATAATTAATTCCTCCTACTAGTCAAATTAAGTAATGTTCGTTTTTTCAAGGCACCTTGCCTTGCGACTGTACTTAGTATATCGGATAGACCCCTTTTTGACCATAACCGAATTATACAAAGTTTCCACCATGACCTTGTTACAAATGTGTGTTGATTTTTTGGATTCCGCTCCTTTATGGCATTTTGACCAATTTTTTCATCCTTTCATGGTCACTTTGACGAACCGTTTTTTGATTATACTTTTTTAATACTTTCATCCCCCTTTTTCCTTGCTTTTTAGTATTGAATTCGCTATACTGATGACAATCATTGCGTATATCGCTATTAAGAAAAACTGTAACTGAGAAAGTACTGAACAGTTACGGAAAACCAAAGAAAAGAGGCAATTTGCTATGAACAACATCTTTAATCCGGACAACAAGTTTTTCTCCTTCATGGGCAGGGTCGCTGATCTCATGATCTTGAATCTCTTATGTATTGTCTGCTGTATCCCGGTGGTTACTGCGGGACCGGCGATCGCGGCCATGTATTACATCACGTTGAAGATGGTACGCAACGAAGAATCTTATGTGGTAAAAGGATTCTTCCATTCCTTTAAGCAGAACCTGAAACAGGGAATTGTCATTCAGATCATTATGCTGCTGCTTGGTATCGTTCTGGCATTCGATCTGTACTTCTGCCGGATGATGTCCGGTCAGGGAGCTGTATATCGGATCTTTTCCTATATATTTGTAGCAGCACTGTTTGTCTACACCATGCTGTTTTTATGGATCTACCCGGTACTTGCAAAGTTCTTCAACACCACCAAAAATCTGTTTCGCAATTCCATTCTGATGTCCATCCGCCATCTTCCGTATACCATACTGATGATGGTGATCACTGCGGCACCTGTATTGCTTGGAATCTTTGTTGCACAGGCCTTTCCATTCATGATCCTGTTCTACATCATGCTAGGATTCGCCACCGTGGCATATATCAACTCCCGCTTCTTTGTAAAACTCTTCGACAACTACATCCCTGAGGATGCCGGAAAAGATACCGAAGAAAACGGCGAAGAAAAAGCCATCGACACCAGCATATTCTCCAACCTGCACCCGACAGAACTGCCGGTGGAGGACGCAAAGGAGAACGAGGACGAAACTCACTAATCTCAAAACCGCAAAAAAAACGTGCGACCGGTAATTATTTACGATTTACCGATCACACGTTTTTTTATTAGACTATACATTTTAACCTTCCACTCATCATTCACCTCTCCAATAAACAAGAGTGAGATGCTCCCACTATCTGGATCCGGTGCATCGTTTCGTAAATAACTGTATCATCCACACAGGATACAGATTCGAGTGT
>JAUNTC010000009.1 GCA_030538915.1 Lachnospiraceae bacterium
AGGTATTCTTTTTGGTCAATTCCCTTTACTCTTTAAAGTATACAGGAAGCTCCCAATCTGCAGTCCTATTTTATTTTATGAGAAGGAACTAGCCCAAACAAAAGACAGCCTGTTGCGCATACTCGTACACGCTACAGGCTGTCTTTTTATAAATTTTTATATGCGCCAGTCTTTTTCTTTCGATGTGCGAAGTCTCGCCATAGCTCTTGCCAGGGAAGCCTTAGACATCTGATACTCTTGCATACTCTGTTTTTGTCTGAGCTGTTCTTCTGCTCGCTCTTTCGCTTCCGTTGCACGTCTTACATCAATTTCCTCCGGACTCTCTGCCGTATTTACCAATACTGATACACGGTTGTTCATAATCTCTACAAACCCTTTTGAGACTGAGGCTGTGATCCACTTGTCTTCGACATCACATAAATGTAACTCTCCAATCTCCACAGCGATCACCATATTCTCATGATGTGGCAGAATTCCCTTCTGTCCGTCCGGCGCAGGAATGATAAGCTTTTTCGCGCGTCCATCAAAGAACACTCTGTCACTGGATATGATTTTTAACTGAAATGTATCCATCGTCTCACTCCATTTCTCCTGCTAAGCTTCCATCTGCGCTTTTTCGGCTTTCGCTTTTTCAATCACTTCATCGATCGTGCCGACATTGAAAAATGCATTTTCCGGATAGTCATCCATCTCACCGTCAATGATTGCCTTAAATCCACGGATCGTCTCTTTTAACGGAACATATTTTCCAGGGATTCCTGTAAATGTCTCTGCTACTGAGAATGGCTGTGACAGGAATTTTTGTACTTTACGGGCACGGTTTACAGTCATCTTATCTTCCTCAGAAAGCTCTTCCATACCAAGGATTGCGATAATATCCTGTAACTCTTTGTATTTCTGCAGGATTTCCTGTACTTTACGGGCAACTTTATAATGCTCTTCTCCGACTACATCCGGCTCTAAGATTCTGGATGTGGAATCCAGCGGATCAACTGCCGGGTAAATTCCCTGCTCAACAATCTTTCTGGAAAGTACAGTTGTGGCATCCAGATGTGAGAAGGTTGTCGCCGGTGCCGGGTCTGTCAAGTCATCGGCTGGTACATATACAGCCTGTACAGAAGTTACCGATCCATTTTTCGTAGAAGCAATACGCTCCTGCAATGCACCCATCTCATTTGCCAGTGTCGGCTGATAACCAACCGCCGACGGCATACGTCCAAGAAGTGCGGACACCTCAGAACCTGCCTGTACAAAACGGAAAATATTATCAATAAACAACAATACATTCTGGTGTTCCTGATCACGGAAATATTCTGCCATTGTAAGTCCTGTCTCAGCAACACGCATACGAGCTCCAGGTGGCTCATTCATCTGACCAAATACCAAAGCGGTTTTGTCGAGTACACCCGATGCACCCATCTCTGTCCAAAGGTCATTACCTTCACGGGAACGCTCACCAACTCCGGTGAAAATGGAATAGCCACCATGCTCGGTAGCGATATTGTGGATAAGCTCCTGTATAAGGACTGTCTTACCAACTCCGGCACCACCGAAAAGACCAATCTTACCACCTTTTGCATAAGGAGTTAAAAGGTCAATGACTTTGATTCCTGTTTCCAGCACTTCTACTGCCGGGCTCTGTTCCTCAAAGGATGGTGCTTTTCTATGAATGACCCAGTGCTCCTTATCCTCTGGGATCGGCTCTCCTTTATCGATGGTCTCTCCGAGAACATTGAACAAACGTCCCAGTGTCTCTTTTCCTACCGGCACTTTAATACCAGATCCGGTAGCAGTTACTTCCATATCTTTACAAAGTCCGTCACTGGAAGCTAACATAATGCATCGTGCAATATTATTTCCAATATGCTGTGCAACTTCCATGACGCAGCGTTTGTCGCCATTTTGAACTTCCAGCGCATCTTTGATGTACGGAAGCTCTTCTTTACTTTTAAATTCTACATCTACAACAGGTCCCATAACCTGTATGATTTTTCCTTTTGTCATAGTGATCATCACATCCTTTTCTGTGCATTTGCCCCGCCGATGACTTCTGTAAGTTCCTGCGTGATATCGGCCTGACGCACACGGTTATAAGTTATATTCAACTCATCGAGCATCTTCGTTGCGCTGTCTGTTGCATTCTGCATTGCCATCATTCTGGAATTCTGCTCACTGCAGTAAGACTCAACAAGGCAGCCATAGATCATGCCATTTATGTAATTTGGTACAATATTTGCCATCACACTGTGAGTGGACGGGTAAAATACCATCCCCTCCTGATACACATCTGCCAGTGAAACATTCACATCCTTCGGAAGGAAATCTGTTTTATGAAGAGGCAACAGTTTTTCTACATCTGTCTCTGCCTGCATTGCATTCACCATTTTCGTGTATATCACATAGATCTCATCAAGCGCACCGGCATTAAACTGCTCAACCATCTCACTTGCGATCAGTCTGGAACGATAGAGCGTAGGTTTCTGCACGGTATAATGAAAAGATGTATCCAGCTCCACATCCTTGCGTTTTGCAAAATACTGTCTTCCAAGCTCTCCTAACACAAACAATTTGTGTTGGCCCGGTTCTTCTATTCTTTCTTCCACAAGACGAAGCACATTGTGATTATAGGCTCCTGCCAGTCCCTTATCTGCAGTAACTACAATGTAACCGATTTTTCTGTCTTCCGCCTTTTTTTCTTCCCTCTGATCAAAAAACTGGCTATGCATATCCGGAACGTGCCTTAAAATACGTGCGATCTCCGCCTGCATTCCATAAAAGAACGGCTCCGTGTCTGCCAGCTTCTTCTTTGCCTGCTTCATCTTGGAAGAAGAAATAAGATACATGGCATTGGTGATCTTCTTTGTCTCCTGAATGCTGCTCATTCGTTCTTTGATTTCTTTTGCATTCGACATATCTTCACCTGCTTATCTATTTTCTTTGAACTTTTTCGCTGCTTCTACAATTCGGCTTGTAAGATCTTCATCCAGCACTTTCTTTTCTTCGATTTCCTGTCCAATCTGTGGATACTCACGATCAAAGTATGCAAGCATATCCATCTGGAATTCTTTTACTTTCTGATCCTCAACATCCATCATGAGACGATTGGTTGCCACACATAAAGTGATAACCTGTTCATGTAATTTCAACGGATATCCAAGTGGCTGTTTCAAAAGTTCTGTCAATACACTTCCATATTTGAGCTGTGCCTTTGTAGCATCATCAAGGTCGGAACTGAACTGTGTGAAAGATTCCATCTCTCTTGCCTGCGCAAGATCGATACGAATACTTCCGCTTGCCTTCTTCATCGCCTTTGTCTGTGCGGCACCACCGACACGGGATACGGAAAGTCCAACGTTTACAGCCGGACGCATACCAGCGTTGAAAAGTGCACTCTCCAGGAAAATCTGTCCATCAGTAATGGAAATAACATTGGTTGGAATGTATGCGGATACATCTCCTGCCTGGGTCTCAATGATCGGCAGTGCGGTAATGGATCCACCACCTGCTTCCTCGCTCAGTCTGCTGCTTCGCTCTAACAGTCTGGAATGCAGATAGAATACATCTCCCGGATAAGCCTCACGTCCCGGAGATCTTCCAAGCAGAAGCGAAATCGCACGGTATGCAACCGCATGTTTGGAAAGATCATCATATACGATCAATACATCTTTTCCTTTATACATAAAATACTCTGCAAGTGCTGTCGCAGAATATGGAACAATATACTGCATTGGTGCACACTCACTTGCTGTAGAACAAAATACAGTCGTATAATCCAGTGCATCATGTTTCTTTAATGTATTTACAAGCTGAGCAACAGTAGAAGCCTTCTGTCCGATCGCTACGTAAATACAGATACAATTCTTTCCTTTCTGGTTCAAGATCGCATCCATAGCAATAGAAGTCTTACCGGTCTGTCTGTCTCCGATGATCAACTCACGCTGTCCACGACCGATTGGGAACATGGAATCGATTGATAAGATTCCGGTCTCCAGTGGAACACTTACCGATTTACGATCAACAATTCCCGGTGCTTCCTGCTCGATTGGTCTATATTCTGTCGCTTTGATCTCGCCTTTTCCATCGATCGGTGCACCGAGTGGATCTACAATACGTCCAATGTATGCATCCCCTACCGGGATACCTGCTTTCTTTCCGGTGCGGGCAACCTTTGTTCCCTGTTTGATTTCAGCGTCATCACCGAACAGAATACAGCTGATCTCATTTTCCTTAATGTCCTGCACCATACCTTTTAAACCATTTTCCAAAGTTACGATCTCGCCGTACATCGCATGGTCAATGCCATAAATGGAGGCGATACCGTCGCCGACAGATATAACTGTGCCGACTTCCTGGTCTTTACATATTTCATCATAATTCTCAATCTCTTCTTTTAAAATTGAGATAATCTCATCTGAGCTTATCGTACTCACTTATTTTCACCTCCGCATTAATGTCTGCTCTAAGCGGTCTAGACGTCCCTGTACACTATAGTCATATTCTCTGCCGTTTACAAGAAGAACAAATCCCCCGAGAAGCTTCGGGTCTTCTTCCATCTTCCAGCTCACGCCGTCCGCCTCAAATTTTTTCAAGATAAATGCTTCCATCTTCTTTTTCTGTTCCTCGGAAGGAAGCGTCACATAACGTAATATCGCTGTTACGATTCTTTTTTTCTTTTTTTCCAGTTCATCATATGCGCCGAAGATTTCCATAACAATTGCTGCCTTCCCATTATCTACAACAACTTTGAGAAAGCTTTTTATTTCTTCCGGAAATACCCGTTCGATAATGTCGTGTTTCTCTGCTTTTGTAACAACCGGATGTTTTAATATTTCTTGCAATCTTTTTGTTTCCTCAAGTATTTTTCTTGCATCTTCAATACTTGTTTTCGGAATATCAAGTTCCATAAGCACTTGCGCATACCTTATGGCTGACATGGAAAAGAATCCTGGATTTTCTCTTTTATTTACCGTCATGATCCTCACCTGCTTCTTTCAGAAATTGGTCATAGGACGCCTGATCGATTTCCTGTGCGTACTGTTCTTTCATAATTTTCTTAGCCGCGCTCACTGCAAGAGAAGCAACTTCTGACTGCATACCTCTTAATGTCTTCTCTTTTTCCAGTGCAATATTTTCTCTCGCATCGGTAAGAAGTTTATTCGCATCTCTTTCTGCATTGCCAAGAATACTTTCGTATTCCGCCTTTGCCTCTTTCTTCGCCTGATGGATAATATTGGAAGATTCTTCTTTCGCACCGCTTAGTGCCAGCTCATACTGGTCCTTCAAAGCATGTGCTTCCTTCTTTACGTCTGCAGCATGTCCAAGGTCATCTGCAATCTTTGTTTTTCTCTTTTCCATAATATTCATCAGTGGATGAAATAAAAATTTACGCAGAATAAGATAGAGAACTACAAGGTTGATCATCTCCAATACCAGATTAAAATCTAATCTCAGCATTTCTTATTACCTGCCTTTCTTTCTAATCTTAAGTGCGTCTTATTTCAAGAAGAAGATAATAAGAAGTCCGATGATGAAACCGTAGATGGCTGTTGCCTCTGCAAGCGCACATCCAAGGATCAGGTTCTTGCTGATCTTGCTCTCTGCCTCTGGCTGTCTTGCTACTGCGTCTACTGCTTTTCCTGTTGCAATACCGATTCCCACACCGGCTCCAACACCTGTTAATACTGCTACTGCTGCTCCAATTGCGATAATAGTTCCTGTCATAATCTTAAATCTCCTTTTCGTTATTCCATTTCTTCATTCATAAATAAGCCTGTTAAAAATACAAATACATATGCCTGCAATAATCCGTCAAAGATATCAAAGTAAAAGCTGAGCGGTATCGGAATGATAAGCGGTGCAACCTGCTTAACCAGTTCCATAACAACAAATCCACCAAGCATATTACCAAACAGTCGCATACATAATGATAGTGGACGAATGAATATCTCCAGAATCATGATCGGTGCCACAAGCGGTACCGGTTTGGCAAAATGTCCACACCAATGTTTTACGCCATTCTTATGGATTCCACTGTACTCAATCAGTAACATACTCATAAGCGCAAGTCCTGCTGTGACATTCAGATCTTTCGTCGGCGGCTTAAAGCCGAACAGTCCGATCACATTTGCACATGCCAGATACAGTGCCACCGTCATAAGCCACGGGATGTAACGCTTGTTTTCTTCGCCTATGATATCTTTGAAAAAGTTCTCACCCCACTCGATCAGAGATTCCAAAGCGAGCTGAACTTTTCCCGGATTTTCCACTTTGAGGTTTCGCACAAAAATAATGGAAAGCAATGCCAGAACAGCCATGATGACCCATGTTACGACAATGCCTTCGTCTATTGCGATCCCGCCAAAGACCGGAATTGTAAACACTGTCTTACAGTTCAATTCCTCGATGAGAGCTTTCGTTAAGTCTTCCGTATGATCCCCTTCCTTCTTATTTTTTTGATTATATTAGTTCTATTATCTTTATATGTCAAGAAAAGCTGCCTCTTAAAGAGACAGCTTTCAAATCCGTTTTTTTTATTCAATTTTTCAAATGAATAACCGTCTTTATTTAATATTTTTTCAGAATTTTTATAAGATTTTATCAATATTTTTATCCCCAAAATAAATCTTACACAATTCTTCCCCAATTGAATTTTATATTTTCGTAAAATATGTCAATAGCAACCTTTTTAGCAGTTACAGAAACTGAAAAGGGATTTATAATCTGGAGGGATCATGGCATCGGCAAAAAGCCGCCCCTTCCCAGTTTCTCTGCATCTAAAACAACGATAAATAACCTCTCACTAACAAGTATTATCTCATATCTTTTAAGAATGCTTTGTAAGCTTTGAAAGCTTCGTAGACATCAGCTTTGCTTGTTAATTCCCATGGAGCATGCATAGACATAACCGGCACACCACTGTCGATTACACGCATACCAAGGTTAGCCATGATGTAAGCGATTGTTCCGCCACCACCAAGGTCAACGCGTCCAAGCTCTGCTGTCTGGAATCCAACTTCGTTAGAATCGAATACGTTACGAACCTGTGCAAGGTACTCAGCGTTTGCATCACTTGCTCCAGCTTTTCCACGGCTTCCTGTGTATTTGTTAAGTACGATACCTCTTCCGAAGTAAGCACTGTTTTTCTTCTCGAATGCATCTGCATAAAGCGGATCGTATGCAGCACTAACATCTGAAGATAACATAGCAGAGTTCTTAAGTGCACGTCTTACCTGAAGTGCATCTCCACCTGTAAGAGCAACTACTTCTGCAACTGTGTTCTCGAAGAATCTTGACTGCATTCCTGTAGCACCCATGCTTCCGATCTCTTCTTTATCTACTAAGATACAGCATGTTGTTCTTTCCGGTGCCTCTGTTTCGAACATAGCGAAAAGAGATGGGAATGAACAAACTCTGTCATCCTGTCCATAACCAAGGATCATGCTGCGATCAAGACCACAATCTCTTGCCGGTCCTGCTGGTACGATTTCTAACTCAGCTGAAAGGAAGTCTTCTTCTTCTACTCCGAATTCTTTCTTCAGGTAGTCAAGTACCATATTTTTAACAGAAGCTTTTGCTTCTTCTTCTTCTTTGCTTTCGCTTACAACCGGTTTAGATCCGATTAAGAGATCGATTCCTTCTCCTTCGATTACAACAGAAGCTTTTTTCTCAATCTGCTGCTGTGAAAGGTGAATTAAAAGATCTGTAACTACGAATACTGGATCTTCAGCTTTCTCACCGATTGAGATTTCCTGAACTGTTCCGTCTTTCTTTGCGAATACACCGTGAAGTGCAAGCGGAATAGTTACCCACTGATATTTTTTGATTCCACCATAGTAGTGTGTATCAAGATATGCTAACTGAGTATCTTCATATAATGGGTTCTGTTTAACATCTAAACGTGGAGCATCAACATGTGCACCAAGAATGTTCATACCATTTTCGATTGGCTCTTTACCTACCTGGAATAAAACAAGTGTTTTTCCCATGCAGTCTGCGTAAACTTTATCTCCAGCTTTTAAAGCTGCTCCTTCAGCTACTAAAGCATCGATGTTTTTGTAACCTTTCTCTTCAGCGAGCTTACGTGCAAGTGTTACACATTCTCTTTCTGTTTTACCAGCATCTAAGCACTCTTTATACTGAGCGTTTACTGCTTCTAACTCTTTGAGCTGATCTTCTGAATAACCTTCCCACAAATTCTTGCGTTCCATGACTTTAAGTCCTCCTTGAAATACCATATTTGATAAATTTATTCTACTCCCTGACGGGAATAAATACCAATCTTAAAAACTTATTGCTAAATAAGATTAGGTTATCTTAATTCTTTTTGTAACTTTTCCATAAATGCGAGTGCGTCTTTTTTGTGACAGTCGCTTTTATAGTACACCTTCAATATACATTCTTTCTTATAATCACTTAGCCCACGGATCTCTCCGTCGTTTCTATAGAAGTAGTCTCTGTCAACGAAAGCGAAGCCGTCATTAAATTCGACTTTTAATTTCATCGTCTCTACATTCTGGCTCTCAATGATCGGACAGAAGGATTTCAAATACTCTTCCGCCTCCGGCTGTAAACTGGCACCATATTGATTGGCGCGATAAAATTTGTGATTTTTCAGTTCATCCAATGAGACATCTCCATACGGGATCGTCGTCTGCTTGCCAACATAAATTCCAATCTCCTGACGGCACAGCTCCTTCTTTTCAATTGAAGGGATCTGTCTCAATGCCAGTGTCGGATATCCGATAAATATATCCAGGTCTCTGCTTTCCAGCATCAGAGCCCCCATCGTACAGTCTACCTTTGTGAAGACGATGGATCTATCACTAAAATAGGATTCAAAAACATTTTCCACCATCATCCACATACGCTTATTGATCGCACTGTCAATTCCAATATGGGCAACTGCTTTGTTTTTCACATAATCTACTTCATGGAGCATCTGCTGCTCTAATGACAAAATGTCTTTTGCATAATTATAAACAATCTCGCCAATCTCTGTCGGTGTAATGTCTCCATTTCCACGATTCAGTAGTTTACCACCGATATTTTTCTCCAGTGATGATATATTCTGGCTGATCGCTGTCTGCGATACAAAGTTAATATTTCCTGCTTTTGTAAAGCTTCTGTTTTCTACTACGTCGATAAAATATTTGTATTTCCACAAGCTGCTCATTTTTATAATCCTCTTTCAATTCCTCTTTACTTTTTTAATTCTTCTATGCGATGATTCACATCTGCGTACAGACGCTCCACATCCTCCGAAACATAAAAGTTGCCTTTTTCATATAATATTTTCCCTGCAATCATTGTAAGAGTCACATTCTGCTTGCTGCCACTATATATGAGATTCTTTGTAAGATTGTTAAGCGGCTGCATATTCGGTTGATACAGATCGATCATAATCAGGTCGGCCTGTTTTCCAGGTGCCAGAATATCGCAATCGGTAAGCCCCATTGCCTTTGCTCCATTGATTGTTGCCATAGAAAGCACCTCATCTGCATCTACTACCGCTGCATCTCTCTCACACAGTTTTGCAAGTCCGGTTACGAGAAACATCTCCCGAAACATATCCAGACAATTATTACTTGCCGGTCCATCTGTTCCGATCGCAATCGGAATATCCATCTGAAGCATCTTTGCAACCGGTGCGATCCCGCTGGCCAGTTTTATATTCGATGCCGGATTTGTTACCACATACAATTTGCGTTCTTTAAATATTTTCAAATCTTCTTCTGTCATATGTACACAATGAAAACTTCCTCCACCGTGTGCAAACATACCCAACTCGTCCAGATAAACCGTAGGCGTCTTCCCGGTACGCGCTACGCACTGCTCCACTTCTGAAGCGCTTTCTGAATTGTGTGTATATACCGGCGCTTTCAAATCATCTGCAAGGGCAGCAAGATCTTTCAGTATGGACTTTGACGTCGTATACTCTGCATGAAACCCAAGCCGATAGGATATAAGCGGATCATACTGATTGTATGTCTGATACCACTTCTCCATCTCCGGAACGGACTGCACAAAATCATTTACCGCACCGCAGATCACCGTACGAAATCCCATATCCTTCGATGCCTGCGCCATCGTATCAGGTGTCAGGTACATATCGAAGTTGGCAGTGATTCCACTTGTTAAATATTCCAGTATTGCAAGTTTCGAAAACACGTAAATATCTTCCGGTGTAAGCTTCGCCTCCATCGGAAAGACTTTTTTATTCAGCCATTCTAAAAGTGGCAGATCGTCCGCATAAGAGCGAAGGAAAGTCATACCTGAATGGGTATGTGCATTTTTAAATCCAGGAAGGATCAGATTGCCTTCCGCGTTAATCTGACGGTTCCATTCTCTGGGAGGCGCATCCTTCTTACTTCCCACATAAGAGATCTGATCTTCCACTATATGAACTTCGCCTTCTATAATCTGCATTCCTTCTGCCATCGGCAAGATCCTGGCATTATAAATCCTTATCTTCATAGGCATTCTCCGTCTCTTTTATCTGCTCCAGATAATTTCCGATTCGGATGATCGATTCTGACACAAGACTTCTGAATAACGGTGCTACTCGATCCGCTGTTTCCTGCACTTCTACGTGGGAAAGCGGCGTATCGCTCATTCCGCATGCCATGTTGGAAATACAGGAAATTCCACAGATTTTCATTCCCATATGATTGGCTGCAACCGCTTCACATGCTGTACTCATTCCAACTGCATCTGCTCCGAGGGCGCGACACATACGAATCTCTGCCGGCGATTCATAATTCGGTCCGGTAAGCTGCACATATACACCTTCTCGCAATGTCAGCTGCAGATCACTTGCCGTACAGCGAATGATCTTTCGCAGATTAGTATCGTAGATTTCAGACATGTCTGGGAATCTCGGTCCAAGCTCTTCTATGTTCTCTCCAAGAAGCGGAGATGGAACAAAGCTTGCGATCTGATCCTTGATCATCATAAAATCACCAGGCTCATACTCATAATTGACTCCACCGGATGCATTCGTCAAAAACAGTACTTCCGCTCCCATCAGTTTCATCAGTCGAATCGGAAGTACTACATCTGTCATCGGATAACCTTCATAATAATGCACCCGTCCCTGCATGGCAACGACCGGCACATGACCTACATAGCCAAATACAAACTGACCGGCATGTCCCGGAACAGTAGATACCGGAAAGCCGTCAATCTCGTGGTAAGAAATAATTTTCTCCACCTTCATTTTTTTTACATAATCGCCAAGCCCGGAACCAAGTACGAGAGCAACCTTCGGTTCAAACGGAAGCTCCTCTTTTACCGATGCATAGCAATTCATCAATTTTTCATATGCTGAATTCATTTTCAAGTCCCCTTCCTATTGTCTCAGCTTTGCAAGTTCCAGAATTCTCTGGTTGCTGCTGCCACGAAATTTCAGCGTAATATCTTTTAATTCCTCTACAAATTCACCATCCACCAGAACATCAATATATGAAAGCATCTCATCCGTCACATCTGTGTGCACCTTGCCATCTGTTGCCAGGTCCACATCGTAAAGATACCCGGTGTAGCACCAAATATCCTTCTTCGGATATGCCTTCTTGATCTCTTTTAGAAGCTTCACCAGTTCTACCTGGTTCTCCGGCTCAAAAGGTTCTCCCCCAAGTAATGTGAATCCTTGAATATATGCCGGTTCTAAAAGCTTGAGAATCCGCTCTTTCACTTTATCCGTAAATGGCTCGCCGTAATCAAAAGACCATGTTTCTGCATTAAAACACCCTTTGCAGTGATGCCTGCAACCGGATACAAAAAGGCTGACTCTCACGCCTGGTCCGTCTGCAATGTCATATTCCTTGATCATCCCATAGTTCATTCTGACACACCTCCCCTTATAAGATTTTCTTATGGCTTCTAAACAATATTGTAATGTTTTTTGTCTGCACTGTAAAGGTTCGTTACACAAAATTTTTGAAAGAAAAAGCAACCGTTTTTTCGGTTGCCTTTTCCTTACTCTGCCTCATCATATGTATCTAAAAAATTATGTCTCACTCCGTCCTTTTTATAAGCGACGATTGTATTGAGATTTACATTTTCCACACTTTTAAAAATGTTTCCTTCTACAAATCTGTTCGTCTTTTTCAACTCGCTGATCAGCTCCTTGATCTCCAGACGTTTTGACAGATTCTCTTCATTATCACAGGACGCACAATCCTCTGTAAATTTACATGCGCACTGGATAAAGCGAAGATCATTGTAATCTCTCCACGCTTTGATGTCATCCTCCCGCACAAGATAGAGCGGTCGGATCAGCTCCATCCCTTCAAAGTTTGTACTGTGCAATTTAGGCATCATCGTCTGGATCTGTCCGCTATAGAGCATCCCCATAAGAATCGTCTCAATGACGTCATCATAATGATGTCCCAGTGCGATCTTATTACATCCCATATCTTTTGCAAAATGATAAAGATGCCCTCTACGCATTCGCGCACACAGATAACATGGTGATTTTTCGATCGTAAATACCGATTCAAAAATGTCAGTTTCAAAAACTGTGATCGGAATATTTAACTTCCTTGCATTCTCTTCAATCTGACGGCGGTTTTCCGGATTGTATCCCGGATCCATTACAAGAAACTTCACTTCAAAATCAAATTTATTATGGATCTTCAATTCCTGAAAACACTTTGCCATCAACATGGAATCTTTTCCACCGGATATACAGACTGCGATTTTATCTCCCGGCTTCACAAGATCGTATGTATTGATTGCTTTCGTAAATTTCGACCAGATTTTTTTCTTAAACCGCTTGCGAAGACTCTGCTCCACTTCTTTGCAATATTCTATCTCTTCCTGATTTAACGCTTCCACTATATAATACTCCTGTCCTATTCCTTCATTACAATGATAAGTCCTTCACCACTTCGCCGGCGATAATAAGTCCTGCCACCGATGGGACAAATGCTACACTTCCCGGAACACTTCTACGATTTGCACATTCTGCCTGAACTTCCGGATTTTCCTCCACTTTCGGACTTAACGGCTGCTCTTCTGAGTATACTACTTTCAATTTCTTAACGCCACGTTTTTTTAATTCCCGGCGCATCACCTTTGCAAGTGGACACACCTTTGTTTTATAAATATCTGCCACGCAGAATGCACTGGCATCCAGTTTATTACCGGCACCCATACTGCTGATCACCGGTATATTCTTCTCCTTTGCTGCCATAACGAGTGCGATCTTTGCCGCTACCGTATCTACCGCATCTACGATATAATCATACTCTTCAAATCGAAATTCATCTGCATTCTCCGGTAGGAAGAAACAATTATGAATCGTCACATCCACCTCCGGATTAATTTCCAACATGCGTTCACGCATCACTTCTGTTTTGTATTTTCCAATCGTACTTTGTGTTGCGATAATCTGGCGGTTCAGATTTGTAAGGCTCACTGTATCATTATCGATCAGGTCAAAATGTCCCACACCACTTCTTACAAGCGCTTCGCACACATAACCGCCTACACCGCCGATTCCAAAGACAGCCACTCTGGCATCCGCGAGCTTATTCATCGCTTCTTTTCCAATTAATAATTCGGTTCTTGAAAACTGTGTCAGCATATTTGCTCTCCTTTATGCAAAACCAGCGGCTGCATCTCATGGCCTTTCATGTATGCACCCGCCGGTTCTTTTATATTCCCATCAATTCAATAGGTTATATTATATATGTAGTTTTTCTATTTGTCAATCTACTTTAATTTGACTTTCTTATAAATGCAGAACGCGGTCTTTAATCTCCTGTGTTCTTCCCTGGTTCCAGAACTGTGTTCCGATATATCCACAAGTTCTTCTTGCTACACATAACTTATCCTGATCTCTGTTTCCGCAGTTCGGGCATTCCCAGATAAGTTTTCCTTTTCCGTCCTCTTTAATCTGGATTTCCCCTGTGTAACCGCAGCATTCGCAATAGTCACTCTTTGTATTAAGCTCTGCATACATAATATTTTCGTAAATATACTGCATAACGGAAAGTACGGCCGGAATATTATCCTGCATATCCGGGACTTCGATATAGCTGATCGCTCCTCCCGGAGAAAGTTTCTGGAATTCAGACTCGAATTTCAGCTTCTTGAATGCATCGATCTCCTCTGCTACATGTACATGGTAACTGTTTGTAATATAGTTCTTATCTGTTACCCCTTTGATAATTCCAAAACGTTTCTGTAAACATTTTGCAAATTTATATGTTGTAGATTCCATCGGTGTTCCATATACGGAATAGCTGATGTTCTCTGCTTCTTTCCACTCTTTACATTTGTCATTTAAGCGCTGCATAACAGCCAGTGCAAATGGACTTGCCTCCGGATCTGTGTGAGACTTTCCAAGCATACGCATACACATCTCATAAAGTCCTGCATATCCAAGAGAGATTGTTGAATATCCATTATAGAGCAGTCTGTCGATCGTTTCACCTTTCTTAAGTCTTGCGATCGCACCATACTGCCACAGGATCGGTGCCACATCTGAAATTGTTCCAAGAAGGCGCTCATGTCTGCAGCGAAGAGCACGATGACATAACTCTAAACGCTCATCTAAAATATCCCAGAACTTATCCATATCTCCATTGGAAGAACATGCCACGTCTACAAGGTTAATCGTTACAACTCCCTGGTTGAAACGTCCGTAGAACTTATGGCTTCCATCCGGATTTCTCTGCGAATCTTCTACTGTCAGGAAAGAACGGCATCCCATACACGGATAAACCTCTCCCTGCTTTAATTCACGCATCATCTTAGCGGAAATGTAGTCCGGCACCATACGTTTTGCCGTACACTCTGCTGCCAGTTTTGTAAGCTCCCAATATTTAGAACCTTCGGTAATATTATCTTCATCCAGTACGTAAATGAGTTTTGGGAAGGCCGGCGTGATCCATACACCCTTCTCATTTTTCACGCCCTGCATTCTCTGCTTCATCACTTCTTCGATGATCATTGCAAGGTCTTCTCGAAGCTGTCCGTCTTCGACCTCATCCAGGTACATAAATACAGTTACAAACGGTGCCTGTCCATTACATGTCATCAATGTGATGAGCTGATACTGAATTGTCTGGATACCGCTCTTAACTTCGTCACGAAGTCTGCGCTCTGTGATCTTGTCGATGATCTCCGGGTCCATGCTTTCTCCGCATTCCTGTCTTTCAGCTACAACGCTCTTGCGAAGTTTCTTTCTGCTGATATCAACAAATGGTGCAAGGTGTGCCAGTGTAAATGACTGTCCGCCATACTGATTACTTGCTACCTGTGCCACGATCTGTGTTGTTACGTTACATGCAGTAAAGAAGCTGTGCGGTTTCTCGATCAATGTCTCGCTGATGACCGTTCCGTTCTGTAACATATCCTGCAGATTAATAAGATCGCAGTTGTGTTCTTTCTGTGCAAAATAGTCCGAATCATGGAAGTGGATGATTCCGGCTTCATGTGCCTGCACGATTTCCTCCGGAAGGAGCAGACGCTTCGACAGGTCCTTACTTACCTCTCCCGCCATGTAATCTCTCTGTGTAGAGTTGATCACTGGATTCTTATTGGAGTTCTCCTGATTGACTTCTTCGTTCATATGATCGATCAGTGCAAGGATTCCGTTATCTGTTGTATTTGATTTTCTTGTAAGTTCTCTCTTATAACGATAGCGTACATACTTCTGTGCTACCTCATAGCCACGCATCTCCATAATGCCGGTCTCTACCATATCCTGAATGTCTTCCACATTCACTGCATGGCGATACGCATTCACTTTCTGTGCAATAGTATCTGCCACTGCCTGAATCTGGAATTCATTCAACTGGTGAATCGGTTCTACTTCTTTATTCGCAGATTGAATCGCATGAACGATCTTATCAAGCTGAAAGGATACTTCCTCTCCGTTTCGTTTGATCACATGATTTTTCACTTGAATTCCCATAATCCCCTTAACATCTCCTTTTTTGACATTCATTTTTATATAACAAAATATAGTTTATTCTCTTATCTTCAAACACAATATATTGTTTCTTTAAATATCATACACCAATTTGGGGCGAAAAGAAAGAGAAAGTTTTATTTTTTTATAACGTCCTTTCTCCCTTATGTTTTAATTGAATTGTAATTGAATTATACTTAGATTTAAGATTTGCTACAAGAATTGTCAGCAACATATATGATAACATAACTGGTCGGTAAATGCTACTACCATTCGTCACTATTTGAAATCTAATTGACACTTTTTGTTATACAAGAACTTGTATTTCACACTAAAAAAAGTCCACCGGACCTTTTTATCGTATACTTGACAATACAAAAAAATCGCCGTCCCCGCAGCCCCAACGTCTGCAAAAACAACGATCTTATAATGCGCGATCAGGGGTTCGAACCCTGGACACCCTGATTAAGAGTCAGGTGCTCTGCCAACTGAGCTAATCGCGCATTTCCTGCGTCATCGGTTTTCCGTGACACAAGTAATATTATATGACATGTTTTATCAAAAATCAAGTGTTTTTTGACATTTTTTTAAGATTTTTCCAAAAACTTTTCACATATGTTTTAATGTGACAAATTTCCTCCGCAGCTACTTCCATATCCGGCTGTACAGCTGTAACAGAGTGCACACGTATGGATCTTACGTGGCTTTGGTGCATGATCTGCAAGCTCGCTAATATGTACTTCCCCTTCCGACTATGGTAAAATATGTAATAACAGAACTTCGAAAACACAAAACGAAAGGATGAGAATATGAGCAATGAAAATGTATCCTGCAAGATCGAACACCATGCCATGCTGTTTGCATTTCTTGCGAAACGTGCCATCGAGTCTTGTGGCGAAGACGGCAAAGCGGCTATCTTAGATGGCATGACAATCTATGGCAACGAACGCGGCGCAAGAATGGCAAAACGTGCTATTGCTAACGGAGACCCACTGAATACGATGACAAACCAGGCATACGGAGAATGGCAATGTGATTACGAAGGCCAGATGGAAGCCGGCACACTCCGCACAGAACCTACACTTCAGACTTATGTAACAAGATGCGCCTGGTGCGATGCCTGGAAGAAACACAACATGCTCGAATACGGGAAACTATATTGTGTCAATGTAGACAAGGCAGTCTACGAAGGATTCCGTTCAGACCTTACATGTACGCCGACGACCACTTCTTTAAGCTTCGGCGGAAGCCGTTGTGAATTTGACTGGGAATACCCGCTGACACCGGAAGAAGTGGATGCACTTGCCGCAAAGAAAAAAGAACTTGGCACTTCCTGCATGAAAGATTTTAATTTCCATACGCTGCACTTGAAAACGACGATCAGTAAGACGTTGATCGAGCGACTCGGCGAAGCCGGAGAGCGAGCAGTAGAACTTGCCCTCAAAGACTATGCCGATACATTCGGACAGGAATACTTAGATGCATTGCTTGCCGACGCGTCATTTAATCCACTGGCAGTATAAAAGAACAGGTACAGTTACACAATTTTTCATAAACCGAAAAGGTAGAGAGCTTATTATAAAGTTCTCTACCCTGATGTGTTCTGTCACACACTAATCACACTACCTAATAATACTAAATATGTGATATCCTTTCCATTATAATCATCTTTTTCTTGTTCATGTGAATTTTACTCCTCTTTAACTAAATTTATGATTCTATCTACAGCATTAGCAACTTCTTGGTCGTGTGTAACACAAATTATCGTTTTGCCATCTTTTTTCATATTTCTAAAAATCTCAACGACATCCATTTTATTTTTGTAATCCAAATTTCCGGTCGGTTGCTTTCAATTATTAGTATAATAATTTCTTTAATATTTTTTACGTATTCTACGTATCTTGTATTGACATTACGTATAATACGTGTTATTATATACTTGTAAGGAGGACAGGGCAATGAAATTTAGAGAGATTGAAAAAATCATTCTCACGGATGGGTGGTATTTAGTAAATGTTAGTGGTTCACACCACCAATACAAACACCCAACTAAGCCCGGAAAGGTTACCATCCCCTTCCATAGGGGCGACCTTCCACCGAGGGTTGTCAAATCCATCCTCAAACAGGCAGGTCTCGATTGAGACCTGTTATTCAAAAAAGAAAGGAGTTATATTATGAACTATATTTATCCTGCTATTTTTTACCCAGAAGATGATGGTCGTTATTCCGTTATTTTCCCCGACTTGAATGATCTCGCAACTTTTGGAGACACACTTGCAGATGCCTTTGCTATGGCACAAGACGCGTGCGGTCAGTATTTGTTCACTTCTCTTCGTGACGGTGAACCACTTCCTTCCCCTTCATCTGTTGGAAGCATTGAAAAAGATGAAGATAATGCATTTATTAATCTTATCGGTGTCAATCTTGATGAGTACGCTCGATTGTATGATGACAAAGCTGTAAAAAAGACACTTAGTATTCCAGCATGGCTTAATACTGCATGCGAAAATTCCGGCATTAATTATTCTAAGGTTCTCAAAGAAGCCTTAGTTTCAAAGCTTCAAACAATGTCTTCTCCAAAGTAAATAGGATGGCTTTTGCCACCCTATTTTTCTATACCTGTCCAATTTTTGATTTTAGTACTCTGAATTCTATGACATTTGTTCCTGTGATACTGTTTGTCAAAGTAACATTTACATTTATCCCTGTTCCTTTGACCTCGTAGTCCGTACCTTTTACAAGTACGATTCCGTTCATATTCACCAATAAGATATCTGATGTTGTATCATATTCCGTAATACCCACTGCCACAGATGATGCTTCTCTTAAGAAGGGCAGAAGTTCATCCACCTGCATACCATCGATTCCACCTTTCCCTTTGTTTTTCTTGACTTGCTTATAGGCGTTATTAAGGTTGTCTGTTCGCAAAATCAAATCCAAGAGATTGTTCGTCCCATAGTCTGTGATGACACCGCTCTTTTCAGTAATCTTAGAGTAGTCGAACACTTCTGCATACTCTTTCTGTTCCGCAGATACCATTTGTAGATAGTCCTCTATATGAAGTTGTCTGTTCTTAAAATTAATTTCTTATCAATTAATTAGTGCAAGTTTCATATGTTTTTTTTGTATTGTGATATGTGCTCTATATGCTCCAACAGATACATCTAAATATGAATTAACAGTACACATGCGAAAAAAAGAAAAAATTTATTCCCTGCTAATTCTGTTGATTGGATTTCTAATTGCTACTATGCTCAAAAATTTAGTTAGCATTTCCATACTTTATTCAAACTTTTGTACATGTATTTTAATCCTGATAAAAGTAATTATCCGTAAGGTAAAATCATAAACTACCTTACGGATTTTATATTATCGTCGAGGCCTGTGGCGAAGACGGCAAAGCGGCTATCTTAGATGGCATGACGATCTATAGAAAAGACGACCACTTCTTTAAGCTTTGGTGGAAGCCGTTGTGAATTTGACTGGGAATACCCGCTGACACCAGAAGAAGTGGATGCACTTGCCACAAAGAAAAAAGAGCCCTGCATCGAGACTGCCTGACTCCTTTTCGTATAAGAGGCTATATATTCCTATTTTTCTTTCTTCTCAGCCCTTAGATTCACAACGTTCCCCACTACGACTTCATCTTCTTAATAACCTTCAGTCTCGTAAACTCTTCTCTTTCTTTCTCTTCCAGCGCATTGCTGATCGTGTATACGAGATTCGTGTACATCGGAATCGTAATATTTTTAAGCGCGTTTGCGCGCTTCTGCGTCTTCTTAATATTCGTCGCCAGACGATAAGCGGCATTTTCCACCATAGAAAGCTTGATCGTCAGCTCCTTCACTTCACGGAACGCCTCTCTGGCGATATCGATCGACTCGCGCGTTGTACCGAAAGGAAACGTAAGATCATTTTGCTTTGCATCATATTTTACGTGGGGAATTTCTGTACCCATAATGCTTCGCGTCTGAATACGGATGGAATCTTCGATCGGCACAGTAAATGCAAGTTCTCGCACCTTACTGATTCCCTGCTCGATATTCGCACGCTGCAGGCATGCGTACGCCCTTGTAAATGTCTGATCGATCTCTTCCTGGATGTCCTTCGCCTCATCGATCAAGGACATCAGTTCCTTCAGCAGAATATTCCGCTTTTTATCCATCAGATCATACCCTTGATGCGCCAGGGCAAGCGAGTTCTTCGCAAGCATTAAGTTTCCTTTTGTAGGAAATTCTCTCGGATCCATACTCTGCCTCCCTTTCTTTCAAACTTTTCTTGATTTTCAGAAACTAATTTATTTCTTTTTCGTCTGTTTCCTCTGTGTCCGGCTCTTCCATTTTCTTATAGTACTTGTCGATCAGCTTCGTATCGATTCGATCCAACTCTTCTTTTGGAAGCAAACCTAAAAGTTCCCACCCAAGATCCAGTGTATCCAGAATCGTTCTGTTTTCCTTCGGACCCTGACCGATGTAACGTTTTTCAAATTCTTTTCCGAATTTCAAGTACTGCTTATCGATCGGTGACAGCTCATCTTCTCCAATAACAGATGCTAAGTTTCTCGCCTCTCCTACTTTTGCATAAGCCGAGAACAGCTGGTTTGCAAGATCCTGGTGATCTTCTCTCGTATATCCGGCACCGATTCCGTCTTTCATAAGACGGGACAGCGACGGCAATATGCTGATTGGCGGATAGACTGCCTGTCCATGTAAGTTACGATCCAGTACGACCTGCCCTTCCGTAATATATCCGGTAAGGTCAGGGATTGGATGCGTAATATCATCATTTGGCATTGTAAGAATCGGAAGCTGTGTTACCGATCCGGTCGCATCCTCCACGATTCCGGCACGCTCATAAATTGTCGCCAGCTCACTGTATAAATATCCCGGATATCCTTTTCGTGACGGGATCTCTCCTCTGGAAGAAGAGACTTCACGCATGGCCTCTGCAAAAGAAGTCATATCTGTCAGAATAACAAGGATATGCATATTACATTCAAATGCTAAATATTCTGCAACGGTAAGTGCTACCTTCGGTGTGATCAGACGCTCTACAACCGGGTCGTTTGCCAGGTTTAAGAACATACACACGTGATCTGATACACCACTTTCCTCAAATGTTCTGCGGAAAAATTCTGCCACATCGTGTTTGACACCCATCGCTCCGAATACAACGGCGAACTGTTCATCCGAACCTTCTCCTAAAGATGCCTGCTTTACGATCTGCGCTGCCAGCTGGTCATGTGGAAGACCATTTCCGGAGAAGATCGGCAGCTTCTGCCCACGGATCAGTGTCGTCAATCCATCAATAGCCGAAATTCCGGTACGGATATAGTTACGTGGATACTCTCGCTTCACCGGGTTCAACGGAAGACCGTTGATATCTCTTCGGTCTACAGCCGTAACCGGACCAAGTCCGTCGATCGGCTCTCCGATTCCGTTAAATGTACGTCCAAGCATTTCCACAGAGACACCGACCTCCATCGGATGCCCTGTAAGCTTCGTATGGGTATTATCAAGAGACATATTTTCCGTCCCTTCAAATACCTGGATGATTGCTTTATCTTCATCCAGCTCCACGATTCTTCCCATCTTATGTGTATCATGATCAACTACAAACTCTACGATCTCATCGTAAAATGCATCCTGCACCCCTTCAAGCACAACAAGAGGTCCGTTGATGCTGCTGAGTCCTAAATATTCTATTGCCACAACTATTCTCCCCCTTTATGCATTCTTCTCTACGACACGGTCGTAAAAGTCATCAATATCTTTCTTATACAGATCTAAAAGCTGCAGATTATCATTAGGCACATCGTACTTGATCGCAATGATCTTTTCGAAAATACCTTCCGCCTTCAAAACAGACATTGGCATGCCCATTGTGACAAGGTGACGGCTTCTCTTATATAAATATAAAATAACTTCCATCATCTTAAACTGCTTTTCCAGCGATACGCATGTGTCATCTTTATGAAATGCATTCTGCTGCAAAAATCCAAGTCGGATCACCTTCGCAATTTCCAGGATCAGCTTCTGATCATCCGGGAGTACATCTCCACCAATCAGTTTTACGATCTCCATAAGACTGCTCTCCTGATTTAAAATGGCCATCAGACGATTGCGGTAATCTACAAATTTCGGTGATACATGATCGGAATACCAGCCGCTTAGATCATTCAAATATTCACTATAGCTTGTAAGCCAGTGGATCGCCGGGAAATGTCTTGCATAAGCCAGCGATTTATCCAATCCCCAGAAGCAGCGCACAAAACGTTTCGTATTTTGTGTAACCGGCTCAGAGAAATCTCCACCCTGTGGCGATACCGCACCGATGATCGATACGGATCCTACCGATCCATTTAATGTCTGCATCATACCTGCACGCTCATAAAAAGCGGATAATCTCGATGCCAGGTAAGCCGGGAAACCTTCCTCCGCCGGCATCTCCTCCAATCGACCGGACAGCTCACGCAAAGCCTCTGCCCATCGCGATGTAGAATCCGCCATGATTGCCACATCATATCCCATATCACGATAGTACTCTGCCAACGTAAGTCCGGTGTAGATAGAAGCCTCTCTGGCTGCCACCGGCATGTTCGATGTGTTGGCGATCAGTGCAGTTCGATCCATCAAAGGATTGCCTGATTTTGGATCCACAAGTTCAGAGAACTCTTCCAAAACCTGTGTCATCTCATTTCCACGCTCTCCACATCCGATATAAATAATAATATCCGCATCTGACCATTTGGCGATCTGATGCTGGGTCATCGTCTTTCCGGTCCCAAATCCTCCGGGGATCGCTGCTGTTCCACCCTTTGCGATCGGGAACATCGTATCCAGGATTCGCTGCCCTGTCACAAGCGGCACACTGGCCGGGTATCTTTCTGACACCGGGCGCGGCACACGGATCGGCCACTTCTGTGTCATCGAAAGCTGTCTTAAAGTTCCATCGGAAAGCTCGATCGTCACAAGTGTATCTTCGATCGTATACTGTCCATCCGGCACAACAGATACAACCTTACCTTCCACTTTCGGCGGCACCATACATTTATGTACGATAGCTCTCGTCTCCGGCACTTCTGCGATGATCGTTCCACCACGTACCAGGTCTCCTACACCTACTGTAATATGCGCATCCCACAGCTTTTCCTTATCCAGCTCATCTACACTTACACCTCTTGTGATAAATGCACCTCCGGATTCTGCAATTCGCTCCAACGGTCTTTCAATACCGTCAAATATATTATTTAAAATTCCAGGTGCCAGTGTCACTGAAACTGCAGCCCCAGAGGCAACAACTTCCTCCCCCGGACGCAACCCAGAAGTTTCCTCATAAACCTGGATCGTAGTCAGATCTTTATCAAGCGAAATAACCTCGCCGACAAGTCGTTCCTTCCCGACATAGACCATCTCTGACATTTTAAATCCATTTTTCCCTTTCAGGTAGATTACAGGACCATTGATGCCATATATCTTCCCTGTCTTCTCGCTAGTCAATTCCTGCACCTCCCTTGAATGAGAATTTACGGGATTCATTTTCCAGCGCTCCCTTAAACGCATAGTCAATTAAAATATTTCTTTCATGGATAACTGCACGCACTCCGCCAACAAAATCCTCTTTGCTGACTGTCAGCTTCATACCTGTGTGCTCTTCTAAATACTCTTTCCACCGCTCATCTGATGGATTGATATAAATCGTCATCTCTTCTCCGGATGAAAATCCAGCTGCTTTTTCTATATATGTCACAAGAAGCTTCTTGTATTCCGGCGTCTGCATATATGCATTCAGCTTCTCTTCCACTTCCTGAAACAGTTCTTTCTTTAATTCAAATTGTGTGGCGCCGATCTCTCTTTTGAGCTCTAACTGCGCCTTTGACATTGCCATATTAAGCTGCTGTTTCGCACTCACCTCTTCCGCTTTGATCCGCGTCTCCATCTGGCGCTTCACTTCTTCCTCATGTTGTTTTGCCAGCTGTCTGAGTGCGTCTTCATGCTGCTTGATAATCGCATTGGCTTCGCTTCTGGCTTCTTCCATTGCCTTCACGCGAAGATGCTTGATTCTCTCATCTACAGTCAAGCATGTCACCTTCTTCCTATCTATAACTTCAGTCCGATTGCCTCGTTTACATATGAAGTGATAAAATCTTTTTTCCGTCCGGTTCCGTGTCTGTCAGGAATCTCAATAAGCAGAGGCATTGTTCTCTCCAGCTTGATCTCATCAATAAGGTCCGGAAATTCTCTCCCGAATTTTTCCGTCAAAAGAACAATCCCTACGCTTTTATCATTCATTGCCTCTTCGATGGCTGTGCGCAGTTCCTCACGGGTATGCACGATCACGCCATCGACACCGGCAAGTCGCATTCCTGTCAGCGTATCGATATTATCACTGATCAGATACATCTTCATCTTACAATTTACCAAGGATCATGAAGGAGATGATCAGTCCATAAAGACATACACCTTCTGCAAGACCTACGAAGATCAGGGATTTTCCAAGTGCACTGGAATCCTCACTGATCGCACCAAGTGCAGCACTGGCAGCACTGGCTACGGCAATTCCACCACCTACACAAGATAAACCGGTTGCAAGTGCAGCGGCGAGATATCCAAATCCGGTTGCATTCGAAGCAGTCTGTGCAGTCGCTTCTGCCGCATGTACCGGATCACCTGCAAATAACATGATCCCGGCGATTACAAATGCGCCAAAGAAGAAAAATACATTCGCTCCGATTGCTTTTTTGTAACGTTTCTTAGACTGTTCTCCGATAAGATAGTACCCGAACGGTACGATAATACTCAAAATCAATGTTGCGCTCAGCAGTAATTTTACTGTCATAGTCATAATAATATCCTCCTGTTTATAAGACCTTAATGTTCTTTTTTATGTTGGTCAAATGGTTTAAATTCTCTTCCGGTTCCTTTATAAAAACGACTGAACATTTCGTAATATTCCAATCGAAGTACCTGGATACCTACGATCAGTCCTTCTAACATGCAGACGATCAGGTTTCCCAGAATAACGCCAAATATATTCACGCTTCCGCTCTCTGCTCCGGAAAGCATCAATACAACTTCCATGATTGCTGCATGGCTAACTGCAAATGCACCGATTCGCACATAGGACAGCGTATTGGAAAAATAGCTGAGCATCGTCTCGAACAATTCGAAAAAGCCCTGTACAAGGAACATCACCTTGCCGCCTTTGATCTTTCTCTTCTTATGCTCTAACATATTCGTCAAAGGTTCCTTAAGCAGGAAAAGAAGTACCGGCACGCCTAAGAAAATAGCAAGTAAAATGTTGCTCGGTGTCTTATGTCCGGTCATATACAATACAATTGTCAGAATAATACATCCATAAAATACAAGTCCTGCCAGACCATTATTCGAAAATAATAGATTTCCTTTATCATGAGCCTTAATGGCATTGATCATCTGGAAGATGATCATCAGTATATTGAGTCCCATACCAAAAGCAACCGCTACAATAAATACTGTGTTCAGCTGTCCGATAAACGGCAGATTCGTCATCGCCTCCACCGGCCTTAACCAGAGTGCAGGTATGACATCTTCAAAACCAAATACACTTCCAAACAGTGCTCCAAATATCATAGAGAAAATTCCCGCAACCGATATAATACCAGCCAGGTCGATCTTCTTCGTCAAATACATGATCCCGCCGATTGCAAACAGACAGAATCCCTGTCCGACATCTCCAAACATCGCTCCGAATATGAATGTGTACGTCAACGCCACAAACATCGTCGGGTCCATCTCATCATTTGCCGGAAGTCCGTACATCCGGATAAACAATTCAAATGGTTTAAATAACTTCGGATTTTTAAGCTTTGTCGGTGGTTCCCCAAAGAATTTTTCCCGATCTTCTTCCACCACAACAAATACTTTATCATCCTTCTTTACCTCTTCCAGAAATTTAACGACATCATCTTCGCCCATCCAGCCACAGAGGATATAATAATCTTCCTTATTGTCACCCTCCTCGATTCTGGCAGCCATCTTACGCACATCGAAAATATTGCAAAGTTCTTCCAGACGCTTTCTCGCTCCAATAAGCTCTGCTGCATGATTTTCGATCAATGCGCTTATGCTCTGTCTGATCTTTCGGATCTTCTTCTTCGTCTTTCCAATCTCTTTTTGCAGTTCTTCGCAAGCCTGTGTCGGCGTTCCGACAATATCCGCTCCAAGATTGATTCTCTCAAAATGAAGGGAATTAAATACCGAATCTACTTTACTTGCCTCTGCGTTTGAAACGAAATAACATCCATATACGTAATTTGCGTCTCTCGCACCTTCTATAAACACTGCGTTCAGATCATCAAATAAATATTTTTCCAGTCGATTGTAGTAATCCACTGTAATCCTTCCAAAACGCACCTTCATATACCGGTATCTGGATACCTTATACAAATCCATGTCTAACGGTTGGAATGGAGCCAGCACTGCCAAACGCTCCTTAAGATCTGCCATCTTCTTTTTCAACAGATCCCTTTGCTCCTGCAATTCCAGAATATCATGATTCACTTCCCGGATCATTGCAAGCATCTCTTCTTCTGATGTCATAACTTTCGGACACTCTACGTCTCCTTTGATCATGGCCGCAAACTGTTCTGCCTTCGCAAGTGGTTCCCGATAAGGATTAATATCTACAAACGGCTGTAGATTGTCCGTCGTCTTAAGCTCAGCTACAGCATTTTCCAGCTGCATCTCATATTTGGAAAGATACGTATCACAAACTCTGTCAATATCTGTCCTCGGTCCGCTGATACTTAAGAATTTCATCTTGACGATCATCGAATCACCCCTTTCATATATGCTAATGTCTCTCCTGATGTCAATCCATAACGAATGCATTCAAATGCTGTCGTCAACTTTTGGATTTCTTCTTCCTTTAAAAATAAATACGTACTGATCGACGCAATGGAATAAGGATCTCTTCTTCGATCCGACAGATACAGCTGCCGCAAGCAGTCCTGATAGATCTGTTCCATCGTCTTCTGGTCTTTGCCGATTTCATACTTCTTCGCATAATACGTCTCATTCAACCGGTTATTAAACTCTTCTACCGTTGGCGTATCTACAAGCTTTTTAAAATCTTCCAGATTCAATCGATAATGAATCGGGATTGTAAGCGCATAAATGTCCGGTGGCAGTAAATGATAATATTTCTTTGCACGATAGATCCACTGAATATTCAAAAGGTCGATCTTCGTACCACAATCTCTCGTGAAAATCTCAAGCTCTTTCTTCTTAAGAAGTCTGCGCTGTTTTCTCCAAAGTGTCGTAAAATAATAAAGATCCAGTGCAAGATTGTAATCAAACAATGTCGCTGCACCTGAATCCTTCATCTTACGTAGCGGCTCGTAATACTCCGTTCCCTGTAAATTTCCTACCAGTTCATCGATATTCCTTGATGTGATCATCTTGTCGATCGAAATCGCAGAATACCGGTCGAAAAACTCTTTCTTATAATCTAAGTCAAACGGTTTCTCATAATGATTAAATACGATACGAAGGCAATAGTTAATAAGATCTACTTCATATCGTTTCCAATATACTTTTAAAAATTTCTTCTGCTCCATCCCTGCGAACCGAAACAGTCTCGACCAGTCTGCGTACAAAGACTGATACAAAACCTTCTCCACATTTCCACGGTGATAGAGACCTGCATCTAACCGGCTCATACACTCTGTATATGCCGGCTTTTCCTTCAAATACTCAATTACTTCCGGTACCGTCTTCTTTGAAGCTACTTCCATTAGTTCGTCTTCCGATAAAAGCTTTGCCTGCATCCCCCGCACCTTCGTGACGATCCCGCTGTAAGTCATAACATTACCCATGTCCTATACCTCTGTGATATGTTCTAATATCTCTCTGGCATACGCCTCATGATTCTCCATATATTCTTTTCGCAGATCTTCAAGATACTTGCGATTATTCTGCCGTTGTTCTTCCATAATTGTGTCCATCTTTTCCTTCGCCTGGGCACGAATTTTGGAAATCTCTTCCTGCAAAGTCTGCTCTGTTTCCTGGTCAAACAGATTTCGTTCATTTTGTATCCATCGCTCGATATCCGCCTTCTGTTCTTGTGCATGTTCTACAATCTGTTCTGCTGTATTTTCAATCTCAGCAATCTGTTCCATTACAGAATCCATAATCCGCCTCCATTCTTTTGACTTATTTTTATGTATATCTTATATAATACTCCGATTTTCAGAAAAATCCATAGTAAATTTGACATTTTAAGGCACAAAAGTTAAACTGGAAAAGCACATGCAAAATGCATGAAAAATCTTTTAATAAGAAAGGACTATTCTATGAGATTAAGAAATATACCACGCGCCGAAAGCGTACTTGCTGATTCTGAAATGGTCGTAAAAAACGAAAGACTCCACCGTGGCGGATGGAAGGAAAATATTTTCCATAACGATCATCCACTCCACATTGAAGTAGGTATGGGAAAAGGACAGTTCATCCTTACTCTGGCAAAGGAAAATCCAGACATTAACTACATCGGAATCGAGCGCTACTCCAGCGTCCTTCTCCGTGCTGTAGAAAAAATTGATGCAGATGCTGCCGAAGTGGACACAAGTGAAGCTACAATTCCAAATCTGCGCTTTATCTGTATGGATGCGGCAGATCTCCCAGAAGTATTTGCAGAAAATGAAGTAGATAAAATATACCTTAACTTCTCCGATCCGTGGCCAAAGGCACGTCATGCAAAAAGACGTCTCACATCAGCCGAATTTTTCGCACGCTACGACAAAATCTTAACTCCAAACGGCAGTGTAGAATTCAAAACAGACAACCGTGATCTGTTTGATTTTTCCACAGAACAGTTAGAGACATCCGAAACATGGAAGATGATCGGATGCACTTACGATCTCCATCACGATCCTTCTATGAACGAAGGTAACATTATGACCGAGTACGAAGAAAAATTTTCTTCCATGGATCATCCGATCAACAAACTGATCGCTGTAAGAAAATCTTCATAAATTGTTAAGACCGATTTTCTATGCAAAGCCGGCCATGTGTGATACTATTAGGAAGAATATAAAAGGAAACCACCAAAAGGAGGTATGGCAAAGGCCATTATTATGAAAAATTTTAAGAAAATCATTCCACTTGCTCTTGCAGTTACACTCAGTGCATCGAGCTTCACTATGATCGCCAAGGCAGACAGCTCCAAAGTAGTTACACTTGGAACAAACCTTTCGGCCGATCAAAAGAAGTCCATGTACGAATATTTCGGAACAAGTGAAGACAAAGTAGACACAATTGAAGTTACAAATGAGGACGAACGCAAATACATGGAAGGAATTGCATCCGAAGCACAGATTGGTCACAAGACCTTCAGCTGCTCTTATGTAGAACCAACTACTAGCGGCGGTATCCAGGTAAAAGTTGCAAACCTGACCTATGTAACTAGTTCCATGATTGCCAGCACACTTTCCACTTCCGGAGTAGAAAACTGTAACGTTGTTGCTGCTTCTCCGATCGAAGTATCCGGAACAGGAGCTCTTACCGGCATTATGATGGCATACGAAAGTGCAAGCGGCGAGAAGCTTGACGAAGGAAAGAAGGAAGCTGCCACAGAAGAGCTTGTGGCAACCGGAGAGCTGGCCGACGATGTCGGACAGGACAAAGCGACAGAGCTTATGAACGGTGTCAAAGAAGATGTCATCGAAGATGGTATTAAAGACAAGGATGACATCGAAGATAAGGTAGAGGAAAAAGCAAATGATGTCGGTGTAAATCTGACAGACGAACAAAAAGACAAGATTGTTTCTCTTATGGAGAAAATTTCCCAGTATGATTACGATGTAAAATCACTTCAGCAGACACTCAATAACTTAGAAGGAAAATCAGAAGGTTTCTTCAGCAAAATTGCCAGCAGTATCAAAGGGCTCTTCGGCGGATCTTCTGACAACGCCGGCGGAATCATCAGCCAGACAAAAGACGACATTCTTGGAAGCGACGTTGTAAGCAACAGCACATTAGATGACATTAAAGATAAAGTGAAAAATGCTGACACCGAAGGCTGGTGGGATAAAATCGTCAATTACGTAAAAGAACTTACAAAATAATTTTAAGAAAAGAGTTGATACAAAAATGCATCAACTCTTTTTATTATAAATATGATTAAAATTCAAAAACAGCTACTCCATAAGCCGGAAGTGGATATGCAAAAGAATATGGTCTTCCGTCACATTCCTGTTTCTTCGCTTTATAGATCTGCGGACGTTCCTCTCCAGAGCCGCCATACTGCTTCTCATCGCTATTCAAAATAAGCTTATACTGCTTATTTCTCGGGACACCAACGCGATAATCCTCTCGCTCCATCGGCGTAAAGTTACATACAAATAGAAGATTTCTCTTTCCATCCTTTGAATGACGCATAAAGCTGAAAATGCTTCTGTACGCATCATCCGCATTGATCCATTCGAAGCCTTCAAAATCGTGATCTGCCTCGTACATTGCCTTTTTATTCTTGTATAAATGCAATAAATCCCTTGTCCAGTTCTGGATTGCCTGATGCTCCGGCTCTGCCAGCAAGTACCAGTCAAGTTCTCTCTTCTCGCTCCACTCGCGAAGCTGTGCAAATTCCTGTCCCATAAACAACAGTTTCTTACCGACATGTCCCATCATAAATGCATAAGCAACTTTCAAGTTTGCATATTTATCAAATCCAAGACCCGGCATCTTATTCAGCATGGAACACTTCAAATGTACAACCTCATCGTGAGACAATACTAAAATATAATTCTCGCTGTATGCATAACTCATAGCAAAAGTCATCAGATGGTGATTGTCTTTTCTGAAATACGGATCCAGTTTCATATATTCTGTAAAATCATGCATCCAGCCCATGTTCCACTTCAGGCTAAATCCAAGTCCGTCATCTTCCACATCACCAGTAACCTTCGGCCATGCTGTAGACTCTTCTGCGATCATCATCGCACCCGGGTTACGCCCAAGCACAACGGAATTAAGATGCTTGAAGAAATCAACGGCCTCTAAGTTTTTATTGCCTCCGTGCTTGTTCGGTATCCATTCGCCATCCTTCTTTCCATAATCCAGATACAGCATAGACGCAACCGCATCTACACGCAATCCGTCTATATGGAAATACTCTACCCAGAACAGCGCATTGGCAATGAGAAAGTTGCGTACTTCATTCTTTCCATAATCAAAGATCTTTGTTCCCCAGTCCGGATGCTCTCCCATTCTAGGATCTGCATATTCGAATGTCGGTGTACCATCAAAATCAGCTAAACCATGAGCATCTTTTGGGAAATGTGCCGGCACCCAATCGAGGATAACACCGATATTGTGCTGATGCAAATGATTGACCATCCACGCGAAATCTTCCGGCGTTCCGTAACGAGAAGTCGGTGCATAATATCCGGTTACCTGATATCCCCAGGAACCGTCATACGGATGCTCTGCCACACCAATAAGCTCTACATGTGTATATCCCATTTTCTTGACATACTTAACGATCTCTTTACCAAACTCGCGATAGGTATAAAATCCGTCATCTTCACATCCAAGATGCTTCTTCCAGGAACCGATATGTGCCTCATATACAGATACTGGTTCTTTCTTAAAATCCCATCCCTCTCGATGTTTCATCCACTGCGCATCCGACCACTTGATCGAACTGATATCATGTACTCTCGACGCCGTGCCCGGTCTGAGCTCTGCATAATTTGCAAATGGATCTGCCTTGAAAATAAACTCTCCTGAATAAGTCTCTATACAATACTTATACATCATATCTTCCTGCACGCCCGGTACAAAACAGGTATAAATTCCTAACGGTTCTTCCCGTTCCATTGGATTCGCTTCTGTATCCCATTCGTTGAACTCACCAACAACAGATACCGACTTTGCATGTGGCGCCCACACAGCAAAATAAACGCCCTCTGTGCGTCCATTCTTCACATGATGAGATCCCAGTTTCTTATATATCTCATAATGATTCCCCTGTCCGAAAAGATACTGGTCAAGCTCTCCGATTTCATATGATTTTTTCTTTTTTTCTGCCATAATTCCACCTTCTCATACTCTCATGGTAATATATTTATTATACGTTAGAATAAGGCAAAAAGAAAGAGTTTTGACGAAAATTATCTGTCAAAACTCTTTCCTGATTATTCATAGTTTGAATTTATTTTTATTATCAAACTAAATTCTGAAATCCTCTTCTTTCAGAATAATTCGATCAGAATGATCAGTTCCTTTTCCAAAGACTCTTCTTGCAAGATGTTTTACATTTGCTTTCTGAGAATGTGCAATCGCCTCATCCATAATGTCTTTTACTTCTGCGACAGTCACTGCATGATCCTCTCTCTGCATTACATCAATTCTGCTGTACAGTGCAAGTATTCCCATCTCATCAAGCTTATATCCATTCTCTTTTGCATATGTCTGACCAAATGTTACAAGCTCATCATTTACAAATACCGGAAGTTCCAGTTTAGAAGTAAATTTACGTTTGAAATCCGGGTTTGCTGTAAGAATACGCTCCAACGGTTTTCTCTGATCTTCCAGTACGAACAGCATCTCTCCGGTCTTTCTCTCCATCAGGTAGCTTAACTCATCGATCGTTCTGGAATTCAGTTTACCAGCCTTCTCAATGATAATTGCACCACCGCGAAGTTTCTGAATAATATTCGACAATTCTTTCTTATTCAGAGATTCTCCTGTTACGATCGCAACCTTACCTTGTTTCAGGTTACGCTGTTTCTGGATCGCTTTTACGATATCTACGGCAAGAACTGTTTTACCAGATCCTTTTCTACCAATTACCAGAAGGTTTCCTGTCTTGGAGGTTCCCTCTCTCTGCGCTCTTCTATCGTTATCTAACACTTCCACGATCTGCTCACTCATACCTCTGACCGGTACGAAGTAAGAGAATAACTTCTTCTGCTCTTCCGTAAGTCCGGCTTTCAGACCTATCTCACTTGTTGCACTTAAATCATAACGTCCGGTTACAACAAATCCTGTATCAAATGGTACACCGCCACCTTTGGACTTCTTAATACGTTTCTGGATCTCTGCCTCTGAAGGCTCCTCGATTTCCAGGTCACCGCCAAGGTCTTTATCATCGTCTTTATCATCATTGAAGAAATCATCCAAATCAAAGTCTTCTGCTTCGGCTTCCTCGTAAGAAACTTCTTCTGGTTCAGCTTCTGCCGGTGCCTCTTCTGCCTCTGCAAATGCTTCTTCCTCGTAATCGCCTTCTACGAAATCATCTTCCGAAAAATCTTCTTCGGCAAAGTCTTCCTCAGCGAAACCTTCTGATTCATCAAAGTCTTCTTCTACGAAATCTTCTACCTCGTCGAATTCCTCTTCTCCAAGATTTGCTTCATCAAAGTCTTCCTCGGCGAAATCTTCTGATTCATCGAAATCTGCTTCGTCAAAGTCTTCCTTAGCGAAACCTTCTGCTTCGTCAAAATCAGCTTCATCATACGCTTCTTCGCCAAAGTCCTCTTCGTAATCGTCTTCTGCAAATTCTTCCGGCTCTTCAAAGTCGTCTTCTACATAATCTTCTTCGATAAAATCATCGCCATCGAAGTCGTCTTCTGCTCCGCCGAATACTGCATCCTCCAGATCTTCCTCTTCATCCAGATCTTCGTCCAGCACGATCTTGGAAGTCTTCGGTGTTACAGCTCTGCTTTCAAGCTGTTCAACCAATTCTAAAATGTCATCCGGTAAACGCTGTGTATTCTTCTTCTCTTCCGTTTTCTTCTCGTCCGGTTTATTCATAGTCTGCTGATTAGCAAGACGCTCTGCTGCTTTCTTTGCAGCCTCCTGAATTGCAGCTTCCTTTTCAGCTTCTTTTCTCAGTCTTTCTTCTTCGGCTTTTCTTGCAGCCTCTTCTTCGGCACGCTTTCTTGCTTCTTCTTCCTCTTTGCGCTTGCGCTCCGCTTCTTTCTCTTTACGCTTACGCTCCGCTTCTGCCTCTGCCTTTCTTCGTGCTTCTTCTTCGGCGCGTTTTCTTGCAGCCTCTGCCTCCGCAGCTTTACGCTCTAATTCAAGACGCTCTGCCTCCTGGCGCTTTCTTGCTTCTTCTCTCTCTTTTTCAAGACGAGCCTGATCTTTTTCTTTCTGTTCTGCAATAGCTTTCGCATTGATCTTCTGCTTTTCTTCCCACTCCTGAAGGATCTCTTCAATCTTCATCTGACCGCTCAAGAGAAGCTCTTCATCTTTCTCTGCCATCGCCTTTTCTTCTATATTAATATCTTCTACAGAAACCGGAGTTGCCTCCTCGAATTCATCTTCCTCTACAACTGCTTCTGTCTCTTCTGGAATCTCTTCAGCTACAACCTCTTCTG
>JAUNTC010000083.1 GCA_030538915.1 Lachnospiraceae bacterium
CCTGTGATCTCACGAACAACTTTGATAACTTTAACTTTAGATGCTCCAGCAGCTACTAATTCTACGTCGAACTCATCTTTCTCTTCTGCTGCGCCTGCTGCTTCTCCGCCTGCTGCTGCAACTACTACTCCTGCTGCTGCAGAAACACCAAATTCTTCTTCACATGCTTTTACTAAATCATTTAACTCTAATACTGATAACTCTTTGATTGCATCAATAAACTCAGCTGTTGTTAATTTTGCCATTTTATTATCCTCCATTTAATAATTTTTCTTTTTAATTAATTACTCCTCTGTTGGAGCTTCTTCTGTTGCTGCTTCTTCAGCCGGAGCAGCCTCGCCTCCCTGCTCTGCGATCTGATTAAGAACACGAGCAAGATTTGTGATAGGTGACTGTAAGCTTCCAAGTAACTTGGACAGTAATTCTTCTCTTGAAGGAACTTTGGAAAGTTCTGTAAGTCCTGCTACATCGTAAACTGTACCTTCAACAACTCCACCTTTTAATTCAAGTGCTTTTGCGTCTTTTGCAAATTTGCAAAGGATTCTTGCAGGAGCAGTAGCGTCATCTTTAGAAATTGCGATAGCGCTTGGTCCTTCTAACTGATCGTTTAACTGTGCGAAATCAGTTCCTTCAAAAGCTCTTTTCATCATTGTGTTTTTACAAACTTTGTAGATGATACCTGCTTCTCTTAACTGTTTACGAAGAGCTGTATCCTCTGCAACAGTAAGTCCACGATAGTCAACTAATACAACACTTGCTGCATCTTTGACATCTTCTGCAATAGCCTGTACGATTGGTTGTTTTAATTCAACTTTTGCCACGAATGGTGCACCTCCTTATAGATTTTGAGTTTTACACCGCCGATAGATAAAAATAAAACCTCTACATCCTAAGACATAGAGGTTGTAAAATCATACATATTTGTATCAATCTTTCCTCGGTAGGCGTCTGAATTCTCATCCTTACATTCTTTCGAATACCTACTGTCTTCGGCAGTCCTTTGATATATTATCATACACATATATGTTTGTCAACACTTTTTTACACTAATTTTGTGTCGATATTAAAATGATTTTCTCTGGTCATATCCATCAAGGAATTCACCCATGCGTTTCATTGCATCTGCAAGTCTCTCAGCTTCCGGAAGCATAACGATACGGAAATGATCCGGTGTTTCCCAGTCAAATCCACTTCCAGGTACGAGCAGGATGTTTGTCGCATGAAGAAGATCGCTTGCAAACTGTTTATCATTTGTAATGTGGAATTTCTCTACATCCAGTTTCGGGAAAATGTAGAATGCACTGTTATTCTTTACAAATGAAAGTCCATCAATCTTAGCAAGCTCGCGAACCGTTGCTTCTCTCTGTTCATAGATTCTTCCACCCGGACGAACCATAGACATTGGTGTCTCCATATCTTCCAACGCTGCCGGGATAACAATCTGTCCCAGTGTATTTGCACAAAGACGAAGGGATGTCAGCTGGATGATTCCTTGTCTGTAATCTTCTGTAAGCTCTCTTGGTCCACTGATCGCCATCCATCCACATCTGTATCCACAAAGGCAATGAGATTTGGAAAGTCCATTCATTGTTACAACCGGAATGTCATCGGCTAAAGATGCAAGAGATGTATGCTCCAGTCCATCCATTACAAGACGGTCATAGATCTCATCTGCAAATACCATGATTCCAGCTTCTCTTGCAACCTGTACGATCTCCTCTAAGATTTCCTTCGGGTATAACATACCAGTCGGGTTATTTGGGTTGATCACAACGATTGCTTTTGTTCTATCTGTAATTTTAGAGCGAATATCCTGGATGTCCGGATACCAGTTTGCCTTCTCGTCACAAACGTAGAATACCGGTTTACCACCTGCAAGATATACAGAATTTCCCCAGATTGAGTAACTTGGTGTCGGCACTAAAACTTCGTCTCCGTCATTTAAAAGAGGCATAAGGGCAAATGAAACTACCTCGCTGACTCCATTTCCGATAAATACATCGTCAGCTGTCACGCCTTTGATTCCTTTGGATCTGTGATAAGCGCTGATTGCTTCACGAGACTTTGGCATTCCTTTGAAATCACAATATCCTACACCTTCAGCCGTGTGGCTCTCAAGTGCATTTTCAATGCTCTTTGGCTGTTTGAATCCGAATGTTGCCGGGTTACCGGTATTTAACTTCAACACATCGATTCCATTTGCCTGCATATTCATTGCTTCCACGAATAACGGACCTCTGATATCTGAGTGTACATGTTCCATTCTTTTTGCTCTCATAATTTTTTCCATTGTATTCCCCACCTTTGATCATTTTCAAAAAAATTGAATCCTATACGTTGCCATTATCATAGCTCAAGTGTATACTATAATCAAATACTTATAATCATATAGATGTTATATCATTTTGCCTATAATGGAGGTTTTTATGTTTACTTGGAAAAAATATATTTACGAAGTATATCGAGAGAAAAGTTTTTCGAAAGCTGCGCAAAACCTTTACATCAGTCAGCCTTCCTTAAGCGCCAGAGTGAAGAAAGTTGAAAATGAAATCGGTTTCCCTCTCTTTGACCGAAGCACAAGCCCATTGCAGCTCACCGAAGTCGGAGAGGTTTATATTAAAGCTGCGGAAGAGATTTTTCAGATTGAACAGCGTGTCGAAAATTACATTAATAATCTTACCACCTTAAAGATTGGAAATCTGTCTCTTGGTGCCAGTAACATTTTCGCCGCTTACGTACTGCCACCGATCGTCACTGATTTCAAGAAAAAATTCCCTGATGTAACAATCCAGATCACCGAAGGTAATACGTCCCGTCTTGAATCGCTGCTCAGCAATAATTATGTTGACTTCGTTATCGACAACTATCACTATGACTCCACGCTTTACGATCGTAAGCTGTATTGCATGGAAAATATTTTCCTCGCTGTCCCGAGGCATTTTGAAGTAAATGATTCTCTGAAGCAATATCAGCTTTCCTTAGAATGCATACAGAACAAGGACTACTTGCAAAAAGATTTCCCTTGTGTTCCTCTTGACCGCTTCGCTGATCTTCCATTCATCACACTGTCACCGGGAAATGATACGAGAATCCGAGCCGACAGATTGTGCAGGGAAGCCGGATTTCATCCACATATTCTCCTGGAACTGGACCAGCAATCCACCGCTTACATGGCTGCATCCACACAGCTTGGTGCAACCTTTATAAGCGATATCCTTGTCCGCCAGCTTCCGGCATTTGAAAACCTTGTCTACTATAAATTAGCCGGAGACAGCGCCCGTCGGCAGGTTTACTTCTATTATAAGAACCACAAATATAAAACAAGAGCCATGGAAGAATTTCTCTCCATGACCCATCTTACAAATCTGCCCTCCGTGTAAACGGGGCAGATTTTTTATTCTATTTAGTGAATCCACCCTTCGCGGAATGCTTTTTCTTTGTTATATGCATACAGCTCTGCAAATGTTGCCTTCTCGTATGGATTTACGAAAAAGATTGCCAGAATACCACATGTAAAAACAGATAAGAGATACCATCCAATGAAGGATAACCCTAACAGAAATGCATTTGCCTTCTCTCCATCCATCATCTGTTTACTCAATGCAAACGCATCTTTTCTGTCCATTGCCGGATTCTCTGCCAGTATATAAGGTACCATCATATATTCCAATCCCTTTACAATACCTGGAATGATCAGTAAGCATCCCCACAGAAAAACAAATAGATCTCTGAAAAACAAGGTCTTTACAATGTTCATGTAATGACCGGAACGGAATCCGTCAAAGACAAGTCCTGCTCCCGGCGCTGATGTACGGTTCTCAATAAAGAAACGATTTCCACCAACTTCAATTACATTGCATACAAAGAAGCTAAATATAAGTACAATAATTGCAATTGCCACAACGAGACCAAGTGCCACGCCTCCAACCCAGCCTGGGATCAGTGAAAATGAATCCGTTATATTCGATACACCGGTAGCTGTATCCTCTACTACCGACTCCGTTATGTCTGACGCATTCGACAGATTGTTCACTGTAGATACACTGCCACCGCCACCTGTGAGCAGACTGACGATAACTGAAACACCAACACACGGCCAGTAGTTTTTCATCATAGCTGCTTTTCCATTCATCTTTAATTCTGTATTCAACTGCATGTTTTCACTCCTTCTCTTACATTCCATTTTGACCACTAATGCAAGAACCGTTTTTATATTCTTTGAATGAATTTATGATACTATCAATTTCTCATAAATACAACCGGCTTCATAAATTCTTAATCTTTCTTTTCTAGCTCTTATTAGTTATTTGTGCTATTGTAAAGATAACAGAAGGAGGAATGAAAAATGGATTTTGTAAGTACACTTTCTCACAATCTACAAACAGCACGCAAACAAACCGGGTTATCTCAAAATGATGTTGCCACTCTTCTACACATTACCAGACAATCCGTTTCTCAGTGGGAAAACGGACATTCCTGCCCAGATTTACAAAATCTGCAGCTCCTCAGCGAGATATATCAAGTTTCTATCGATAATTTGATAGCTGCTCCCTCTATGTCCTCTAATGCCGTAGAAGAAATACGATCAGAATCGTCTTTTACAATTTTCAACGAAAAATTCCTATTTTTCACTTTGCTCCTTGTCTTAACTTTTTATTTACCTTTTGTTGGATCAATCCTTTCACTTATTACATTTTTAATATTTTCACACCTGGAAAGCTTTCCTCATTTCACATTACTTATTCCTATAGGCGGTTTTGGATTGTCGATTTTTTATACCATATTTTTTATTTTGGAGATTTCAGGATTAATTTAGTTTTCGTATTTTTCTAGCAGTTCGATCAATTGATCTATTTTCTCCATATATTCTTTTTGGTTTTTTTGCAACAGATAAAGCACACGTATGCAGTAAATGATCACTGTCACTTCTACTATCAATAATAAAATTGATGGTAACGCAAACATAAACATCTTCATTACTTATCCCTCTTTCCTATAATGCTTCCCAACTTTGTTTAACTTTTATCCTTTTATTTTTTTTGTCAATTGATTCTATTTTTACTTTTGTTCGTTCCGTAATAGTTGTGGATTGTGCTATTCCATGCAAAGAAATATTCACCGTTATTCTAGTTTTAATATGAATATCCTCGCCCTTTTTAGTTGCTGTTTTATCCTCAATTGAATCTTTAATACTTCCTATCGAAGCTTTTAATGCTACAGAATGTTGAACCCATGAAGTAGCATATCTTTCTTTTAATCCTTTTTCACTAACATTATAATGATTTTCCGTATATAATGTAGCGTAACCAGTACCTATATATCTAGTGTATTTAGCTGTAAAATATCTATTGCCATATTTTTTCCATTGTGAGCTTCCATTTTTTATTGAATTTATGCTTGCTCCTCCATCACCATCTGCTTCTTCAACATCCTTTAATTCAAGTTCTACTGAAGATATTGGATCAATTTCAACTCTATAGACGGTTTTACCATCATTTTGGTAACACACTGATTCCACATCTTTATCCTGTAACATTTTTCCAGCTTGCTCATCAACATATTTGTTATATTCATCCAATACTTCTGGATTGGTATTATTTAGAATCCCATCTATACTTCGATCACATGTTTTTTCATCTAATTTAGAGATTTCCGACTTCAATTTTTCCAAGGAATTAACTTCATAATTCCCCCCATTACTACTTGCATTCACTATTTGAATTTGCCCCCCCTAATATAATACAGCACAATAAAATACTTATAATTTTTTTCTTCATAAAATATTTCTCCTTTTTCTCTTATTAAATTTTATCGATAAAATTCTTCTAAGTAAAAGATAGCAACATTCTATTCATTTAACAAGAAAGAGTTCCTTTCCCCCTAAAATCCACTATTTTGAAATGCTCTGGTAATCACATAAGATGGCTCATAGAATGTACTGCAATTGTAATTGCCAATCGGATTAGATATATCATCATTATACCCCCTTATACCATCCATATAATTTCCCTTAGACATCATGATATCTTTAATTAAACGTTGATGTACTGCTCCCATATCAAGCGGTGTCGGGACAATTGTGACAAAATCTTTATCAACCAATGTAATCTCATAATCTTCATTTTCAAAATTATAATCATAAGCCCAATTTTCTTCCACTTTCAATGGATTACACAATGCAATACCTTTGCGTAGCTAAGTGAAATTTCTAATATAAGCTCGGCATCCCTCTTTGTAATATTCAATTAAAAGCTCTTCTACAACCACCACTGGCAATTTTCACAAGATAGTCTAATATAGAAAAAAAGAGCCTCTGCAAGACAGATAAACACTTCATCTGTTTCGCAAAGGCTCTATTATAATATCCGCTGTTAATTAAGCAAGTTTCATTGGGTTAACCTTAACTCCAGGTCCCATTGTAGATGTAAGAACAACACTCTTTAAGTACTGTCCTTTAACAGCTGCTGGTCTTGCTTTGTTAATTGCATCGATAAGCGTCTGGAAGTTGTCCGCAAGTTGTTCTTCAGTAAAGGAAGCTTTACCTACTGGCACATGGATAATGTTTGTCTTATCAAGTCTGTACTCAATCTTACCGGCTTTGATTTCCTGAACAGCTTTTGTAACGTCCATAGTTACTGTACCAGCCTTCGGGTTTGGCATAAGTCCTTTTGGTCCAAGTACACGACCAAGACGTCCAACAACACCCATCATGTCTGGTGTAGCTACTACTACGTCAAATTCGAACCAGTTTTCGTTCTGGATCTTCGGAATGAGTTCTTCTCCTCCAACGTAATCAGCTCCAGCTGCTTTAGCTTCTTCAGCTTTAGCATCTTTAGCGAATACTAAGATACGAACTTTTTTACCTGTTCCGTGTGGCAGTACAACTGCTCCACGAATCTGCTGGTCAGCGTGACGTCCGTCACATCCGGTTCTGATATGAGCTTCGATTGTTTCATCGAATTTTGCTACTGCAGTTTTCTTTACTAATGCTACTGCATCAACAGCATCATACAGAGTTGCTCTGTCGATTGCTTTTGCAGCTTCAACGTATTTCTTTCCTCTTTTCATTCTAAATAAACCTCCTTGTGGTATTATCGGGAAAACCCTCCCACTTATTCTTCAACTGTTACACCCATACTGCGGCAAGTTCCTGCGATCATGCTCATAGCACTCTCAACAGATGCAGCATTTAAGTCCGGCATCTTAAGCTCAGCGATTTCCTGTAACTGTGCTTTTGTGATTGTAGCAACTTTTTTCTTGTTCGGAACGCCTGAACCAGATTTCAGTTTGCAGGCTTTCTTAATAAGAACTGCTGCCGGTGGTGTCTTTGTGATGAAGCTGAAGCTTCTGTCATTGTAAACAGTGATTACTACAGGGATGATCATATCTCCCTGATCTGCTGTCTTAGCGTTGAACTGTTTTGTAAATTCAACGATGTTAACACCGTGCTGACCAAGAGCTGGTCCAACCGGTGGTGCTGGAGTTGCTTTTCCAGCAGGAATCTGTAATTTAATGTAACCCTGTACTTTTTTTGCCATTTCAATTACCTCCTTGTGGTGTTTGCGGGACTAAACTGACCCTCCCACATTTTCTTCTTACTTTCGTAACGGATACAGAAATCATTCTGTGTCCTTACATCTTCTTAACTTCTGCGAAACCAATTTCTACCGGCGTTTCGCGGCCGAACAGTTCAACATTGATTGTCAGGCTCTGTTTCTGTGGGTTAATCGTCTGAATAACTCCAACTGTATCAGCCCATGCTCCGGCGATAACCTGAATGGTATCCCCTTCTTCGAAATCAACAACAATGTTGTCCCGAGCAATTCCAAGTGGAGCCATCTCAGCATCTGTAAGCGGAACCGGTTTTGATCCAGGTCCGACAAATCCTGTTACTCCTCTTGTATTACGCACAACATACCAAGTGTCATCATTCATGATCATATGAATGAGCACATATCCCGGAAACATCTTTTTCTGAGTTGCTTTCTGCA
>JAUNTC010000084.1 GCA_030538915.1 Lachnospiraceae bacterium
TTTTTCAATTCTTAAATTTTTTCAAAAGTACTTGACTTTTTATTAGTAGGCTTTCTTTGAGTTTTAAGACTCATTTGTATAGTATATCATAGTTGACTCCGATTTCCAAATAGCTTATAATGGACGATGGAAAACGATCCGAAATGAACGGAGCGTTAATAAAATAAAAAGAGGTTTCTATTATGATAAAGAGTATGACGGGATTCGGACGTTGTGAAATTACAGAGGGAGAACGCAAATTTACGGTAGAGATGAAGAGCGTGAATCATCGTTATCTGGATGCAAACATCCGTATGCCGAAAAAGCTGAATTTTTTTGAGACATCCATTCGTAATCATTTGAAAAAAAGTGTACACAGGGGAAAAGTAGACATTTTCATTTCTTATGAGGATTCCTCAGAAAATCAGGTAGCATTAAAATATAACGAAGCTCTTGCAGCAGAGTATTTATCTTATTTTAAACAGATGGAAGAAAAGTTCTCTCTGGAGAACGATATTAGAGTATCCGCACTTTCCCGCTATCCGGAAGTCATTACAATGGAAGAGCAGGCAGTTGATGAAGAGGAACTGTGGAAAGGATTAAAAAAAGCGCTGGATGGTGCGATCACACAGTTTGTTGAGACAAGAACATTGGAGGGTGAGAATTTAAAGAGAGATCTGATCGAGAAGCTTGATCACTTACTTGCGCTTGTAGGAAAGATTGAAGAGCGTTCACCGCAGATCATCGCAGAATATCGCCAGAAGATCGAGACAAAAGTAAAAGAACTTTTAGAGGATACACAGATCGAGGAGAGCAGAATTGCAGCAGAGGTTGTAATCTTTGCAGATAAGATCTGCACGGACGAAGAGGTTGTACGCCTTAGAAGTCACGTAGTACATATGAAAGAAACGCTGGAGGATGACGACAGCGGAATCGGCCGTAAGCTTGATTTTATCGCGCAGGAGATGAATAGAGAGGCCAATACGATCTTATCAAAAGCAAATGATCTTGAAATTTCTAATATTGGAATTGAGCTTAAGACAGAGATTGAAAAAGTCAGAGAACAGATCCAGAATATCGAATAGGAAGTGTGAGGTTAACGAGATGAAGGAGAGAGGAATACTCATAGTTGTATCCGGATTTTCCGGTTCCGGTAAAGGAACATTGATGAAAGAACTGTTAGAGCAGTATGATAATTATGCATTGTCTATTTCAGCAACGACAAGATCACCAAGACCGGGTGAGGTAGATGGAAGAGAATATTTCTTCCATGAAGTCGAAGAATTTGAAAAAATGATTGCGAAAGATGAACTGATAGAGTATGCTAAATACGTGGAGAATTACTATGGTACACCGCGTGCGTACGTGGAAGAACAGTTAGAAGAAGGAAAAGATGTGATCCTTGAGATTGAGATCCAGGGAGCATTAAAGGTAAAAGAGAAGTTTCCGGACACATTATTGCTGTTCGTTACTCCGCCAAGTGCTGCGGAACTGCGTCGCCGTCTGGAAGGACGTGGAACAGAGACACAGGATGTGATCGAGAGTCGATTGAGCCGTGCTGCACAGGAAGCGGAAGGCATGGATGCATACGATTATCTGATCATTAATGATGACCTCCAGGAGTGTGTTGTGCAGATGCATGAGATCATTCAGGGGGAACATAGAAGAAGTTTCAGAAATCACACATTTATTGAACATATGAAAGAAGAGTTGAAAGGAGAATAGTGTATATGTTACACCCATCTTACACAGATTTAATGAAAGTAGTAAATAAGGACGTAGAGGAAGGCGAGACAAAGGTTGTTAACAGCCGTTATTCTATCGTTATGGCAACAGCAAAGAGAGCAAGAGAGATCATTGATGGATCTATGCCATTAGTAGATACAAAACCGGGTGAGAAACCTCTTTCGGTCGCAATCGATGAGCTGAATCAGGCAAAGATCACAATCGCGGCTGAAGACGAAGAAGAATAAGTCCTGACAGGTAAGTAATGTAGGGCAGATGCCGGTTGGTATCTGCCTTTCTTCAGATAAATGCGAAAAAGGAGACAAAAGAATGAATATATTTTTTATCTCGCTGGGGTGCGATAAGAACCTGGTAGATTCGGAAGTCATGCTTGGACTTCTGGATAAAAAAGGGTATCAGATCGTAGATGACGAGACAGAAGCAGACATTATCGTGATCAATACGTGCTGCTTTGTACATGATGCAAAAGAAGAAAGCATACAGACTATACTTGAAATGGCAGAGTACAAAAATGAAGGCCGATTAAAAGCATTGATCGTGACCGGATGTCTTGCACAAAGATACAGACAGGAGATCATTGACGAAATTCCTGAAGTTGACGCAGTGCTTGGAACAACTGCATATGATAAGATTGTAGAAGCAGTGGAAGAAGCACTGGCAGGCAATGGACATGTAGAGCTTTCCGATGTGAATGCACTTCCACTTGTGGATACAGATCGTCTTGTAACGACAGGAGGACATTATGCGTATATGAAGATTGCGGAAGGATGCGATAAGCACTGTACATACTGTATTATTCCAAAGCTTCGTGGTAATTTCCGAAGTGTTCCGATGGAACTGCTTGTAAAAGAAGCGAAAGTGCTTGCAGAACAGGGTGTGAAGGAATTGATCCTTGTTGCACAAGAGACAACGCTTTACGGAAAAGACATTTACGGAGAGAAGTCTTTACATAAACTTCTTCGCGAACTTTGTAAAGTAAAGGGAATCCGCTGGATCCGTATTCTCTATTGCTATCCGGAAGAGATTGATGATAATCTGATTCAGGTTATGAAGGAAGAAAAGAAAATCTGTCATTATCTGGATCTTCCGATCCAGCATGCCAACGATGACATTCTTAAGCGAATGGGAAGAAGAACTTCCAAAGCGCAGTTAGAAGAAATTATTGGCAGGTTGAAGCGTGAGATACCGGACATTACACTTCGAACGACTCTGATTACGGGGTTTCCGGGAGAGACAGAAGAGCAGCATGAAGAACTGATGGCATTTGTCGATGAGATGGAATTTGACCGTTTAGGAGTATTCACTTATTCACCGGAGGAAGATACACCGGCAGCAGCCATGGATGGACAGATCCCGGAGGAAGTGAAAGAAGACAGACAGGCTGAGATCATGGAGCTGCAGCAGGAAATTGCTTTTGCGCAGGCAGAAGATATGATCGGTCAGGAAGTTCTTGTTATGATCGAAGGTAAAGTGGCTGATGAGAATGCTTATGTCGGACGCACATACAAGGATGCGCCGGGAGTAGACGGCCTTATTTTTATTAATACGGATGAAGAATTAATGACGGGTGATTTTGCAAAAGTCAAAGTAACCGGAGCATTAGAATATGATTTGATAGGAGAGTTGTTATAATGAATTTACCAAATAAATTAACAGTTTTACGTATTATTATGGTTCCTTTCTTTGTATTTTTTATGTTGACAAATGTAGGCGGTGCTGCGAATAAATGGATCGCACTTGTTCTTTTCTGTGTAGCAAGTCTGACAGATATGCTTGACGGAAAGATTGCCAGAGCGAGAGGGCTTGTTACAAACTTTGGAAAATTTATGGATCCACTTGCGGATAAGCTGCTTGTTTGTTCTGCAATGATCTGTCTTATTCCACTTGGAAAACTTACAGCATGGTTTGTAATTGTAATCATTGCAAGAGAATTTATTATCAGCGGGTTCCGACTCGTAGCGTCTGATAACGGAATCGTGATCGCAGCCAGTTACTGGGGTAAGTTTAAAACCGTATCACAGATGTTCATGGTGATCGTAATGATCATGGATCTTGGAGGAGTATTTGATATAATCGGAACGGTTCTTATGTGGATCGCGCTTATTCTTACGATTGTATCATTAGTTGATTATATAGCAAAAAATAAACAGGTTCTTACACAGGGAGGCATTTAAAATGACAGTCGAATTTATTTCGGTTGGTACAGAGATCCTGCTTGGTAACATTGTAAACACAAATGCGGCATATTTATCTGAAAAATGTGCCGCATTAGGTCTTTTCTGCTATCATCAGAGTGTAGTTGGTGACAATGAAAAAAGACTGGAAGATGCAATCAAACTGGCAGTTTCAAGAAGTGACATCGTAATTCTTGGAGGAGGACTCGGACCAACAGCAGATGATCTTACAAAAGAAGTAACAGCGAAAGTATTTGGAAAAGCGCTTTATGAGGATCCTCATACGAAGAGTCGGATCCAGGATTATTTTACTCATATACAGAGCAAAAATATTACTTCCAACAACTGGAAACAGGCGATGGTTCCGGAAGGTGCGATCGTTGTAGATAATGATAATGGAACAGCTCCGGGACTGATCCTTGAGGAAAATGGCAAGATAGCGATCTTGCTTCCTGGACCGCCGAATGAACTGAAACCGATGTTTGAGGCAAAGATTGCTCCATATTTAAATAGACTGCAGCCGGAAGGAATTTATTCTAAAATGGTGAAAGTCTGCTCGGTAGGTGAGAGTCGTGCAGAGACGCAGATCAAAGATTTACTGGATAACCAGTCGAATCCGACGATCGCACCATATGCGAAGACCGGGGAAGTACATCTTCGCGTGACAGCAAGAGCAAAAAATGAAGAGGAAGCAGATGCACTGATCCAGCCGGTGATCGATGAGTTGTTTGTAAGATTTGGCGACAACATTTATACAACTAAGGAAGATGTCACGCTGGAGGATGCAGTTGTAGAGCTTTTGAAGGAAAAGCATATGACAGTGACAACAGCCGAATCCTGCACGGCAGGGCTGCTTGCAGGAAGGATCATGAATGTGTCTGGCGCATCCAGTGTGTACGAAGAAGGATATATCACATATGCAAACCATGCAAAAAGCAAGCTTTTAGGTGTGAAGAAAGAGACTCTGGAAAAATATGGTGCAGTCAGTGAACAGACTGCACGAGAGATGGCAGAGGGGGCAGCAAGAGAAGCAAAAGCAGATGCTGCGCTTTCAGTTACCGGTATTGCCGGACCAGAGGGCGGAACAGAAGAAAAACCAGTTGGACTTGTTTATATTGGCTGCTATGTAAATGGACATACAGAAGTAAAAGAATTTCATTTCACCGGAAATCGCGCAAAAAACAGAGACTATGCGGTTGTGCGCGCATTGACGTTCCTTCGCGAACAATTGTTGAAAGCAGAAAGGAGCTAAAAATTTGAATATCAGGACAATTGAGGCACAGGAGCTTCTGTCGGCACTTCATCTGGCTTCTGAAGTGTTTGGGGAAGATGTTGCGCCAACATATACAGAGGAAGGAGCAGCTGCTTTTTATGATTTTATCAGTTACACATCCTTCCTGGAAAAATATGAGAACAAGGAAGTTACTTTGTTCGGTGCTTTTGAAGGAGTGCAGATCTGCGGTATGATCGCACTTACGAACAGTGGGCATATCTGTCTTTTTTTCGTAAGAAAAGCATTCCAGAGACATGGTTTAGGAAAAGCACTTTATCAGACTGCGATCACCTATGCGCAAAGACAGCTTCAGGTGGCGAAAATTACAGTAAATGCAACACCGCAGTCTGTGGAAATCTATGAACATTTAGGCTTTGGCAAAGTGGCCGAAGAGCAGGAGCAGGATGGAATCCGCTATGTGCCGATGGAGGCGCATTTTGTGCAGAACGCATATACGCAGAGTGCGAAAAGCTACGGAGGCGAAAATAAAGAAAGTGCCGGAGCATATACATACAGCTATGGTGCCGGTGATTCACAGACTGAAAACAATGGAAATCAGGGAATGTACAGTGATCAGCTCAATAACCCGAGAAAGGCATCTGCCGGACCTGTCATTGCTGGGATTCTTATCGCGATTTTGATTGCAGTACTGGCAGTCGGAGGCCTTTTTGTATTTGGAAAATTTATTTTCCATAAGGCAGTACAGGATGTAGGAATTATGAATGAATTTCCGTTTGATGAAGACGACTCGGATGAATGGTATGACGAAGGTGAGCCGGATGAAGGTGACAATGCTCCAGAAGATAACGGTAAATCGGAAGTGGAAAATCCGACGGATCAAAGCAGTGTTTCCGGTATTGATCAGATAGAAGCTTATAAAGCAAAAAATCTGTCTTATGAGATAAAAGACAAAACATACAGCTTTCAGGATTCTTCGAAAACTTCCACGATCATCGATTTCAATGTTGCATATCCTCAGATCAAAGGACATAAAAATGCAGAGCAGATCAATAAGACGATTAAAAACTGTGCCATGTCAACGGTAAATGAAATCTATAAGCATCCAAGTGAAGAAATTAAGGAAAAAGTGTTGAAGGCAAGCAAGCCTGCGCTGATCAGCTATGTAAAGTGCAAAGTAACTTATGCGTCAGATGAATTTCTGAGTATTGTATTCGAAGATGCGAGTGCAAGAGGAGAATACAATGCATACCAGGCAGATTTAAGAACGTTAAATATACGCCTGACAGACGGAAAGGTATATGAAGTGAAGGATATCGTCAAGCTGAATCACAGTTTTGTAAATGATTGGGCAAAGCGCATGCAAAAAGAGACGGATGACAAGGAATTTCTTTCAGAATTGAGTAAAGAACAGATGAAACATGCTTTAGAAGGAAAAGATAAAAAAGGTGCCTATGAACCGAACTTTTTTGTAGATAAAAAAGGCATTGAGATCGGATTCAACTTTCAAAATGCGGATTCTAGTAATAAAAAGTCGAAATATGTCTGGGTGACAGCACCATATCGTTTTGATGAAATCAAAAGCTCGATCAAAGATTCTACATTCTGGGACGAACTAAAAAGGTAAAATGCAGAGAAACAGTGTAGAAACTTGCATAATTTGATACAAAGTGACAATTGACGAAAAAATCATTTTATGAGAAAATAAAAACAGGTACGGCGTTAAAGATATAACAATGCCTACAAGAGAAAAATCACACATAGTTGAAAGGAGTTTTATAATGATTTATTCACATGAAGTAGAGATGATGTGTCCTGTAGCACAGGGTGCAAATCACGGACCAGCTCCGATTCCGGAAGAGGCAAAATGGGTAAAGGCAAAAGAAGTAAAAGATATTTCAGGTCTGACACACGGTATTGGATGGTGTGCTCCACAGCAGGGAACATGCAAGCTGACACTGAATGTTAAAGAAGGTATTATCCAGGAAGCTCTCGTTGAGACAGTAGGATGTTCAGGAATGACACATTCAGCAGCAATGGCATCTGAGATCCTTCCGGGAAAAACTATTTTAGAGGCATTGAATACAGACCTTGTCTGTGATGCGATCAATACAGCTATGAGAGAGTTATTCCTTCAGATCGTATACGGAAGAACACAGAGTGCATTCTCTGAAGACGGACTTCCGATCGGTGCAGGCCTGGAAGACCTTGGAAAAGGACTTCGTTCTCAGGTTGGAACAATGTATGGTACATTAGCAAAAGGTCCTCGTTATCTTGAGATGGCTGAAGGATATGTTACAGGTATCGCTTTAGATGATCACGATGAGATTATCGGATATCAGTTCGTAAACCTTGGAAAAATGACAGACTTCATCAAAGCAGGTGATACACCGAACGATGCTTGGGAGAAGGCAAAAGGACAGTACGGACGTGTAGAAGATGCAGCTAAGATCATCGACCCACGTAAAGAGTAATCGCTAAAAGCATACGTATTACATATCAGGTAAAATTTTCAGGAGGACAATTAAATGGCTTTATTTGAATCATATGAGAGAAGAATTGATAAAATCAATGAAGT